>NZ_CEXLVS010000317.1:0-3939 GCF_982684285.1 Salinicola sp.
CGTCTCGCGCATGAACATGGCGAACCAGACGCTTCTGGCCACTCGCCACGAAGAGCGGGAGCCCCCTCGGGGCGACCTTGCAAAGTCAGGTTGGGAAGAGCCCGGTTGCGATGAATCCGGTCGTGAAACATCCATAGCCATGGCGGATTACCCTCGGGAGTACGCGCGCGGCGAGCGCATCAGGCCAACGAACCGGCGGTCGGGGGCGCTCACAGGTCGAGCGCCACGCGAGTCGCCACGGCGACCTGGAACAGGATCTGGGTGATCGCGGAAGCCAGCTCGATGTTGCTGGTCGGCGCGGCGGGCAGCACGATGATCTCGTCGCCGGCGCGCATCCGGGTCTGGTCGGCATGGAGGACCGCACCGTTGCGATGTACCACCAGCACCTGGTCTTCGTCGGCCCTGGGCGTGAAGCCGCCGGCCTGCTGGATGTAGTCCAGCGCGCTCATGCCCTGGGTGTAGACCATCGCCTGGGGGATGATGACCTCGCCGCTCAGCAGGATGGAGTCGGTGTTCTCGGGGATGGTGACGATATCGCCGTCCTGCAGCCGGATATCGGCGACGTTGCCGTCCCTCGCGACCACCAGGCGGCCGGTCGGCTTGACCTGGGAGGCCTTCTGCACGAACCGTTCGATCAACTCCGCCTGACGAACCTGGATCTCGCCCTCCTTGGCCGTGCGGGCCGGATAGCCGAGGTAGGTCGTCTCCAGCCGTCGCAGGCTGTCCTTCAACGACGACGCCTGCTGCTCGGCCACGCTGATCCGGCGGATGGAGACATCCTGGTAGCTGGTCATGCCCTGGGGCACGCTGACCGCGTTGAGGAACTCGCCCAGCCGGGCATCCCGGGGCAAGGCGTAGCGCGAGGGCCCGTAGTAGCTGCCCTCGACCTGAACCACGATGGTCTCGTCGCGCTGGTCGGCGCTGAACAGCACCTCATCGCCGCGGCGTACCTCGGCGCCGCGGAACTCCGCCATCGGCAGGTAGCGCGAGATCGGCCCCGACGGGCGGCTGCCGCGCAGCAGCACATGGGAGACGCCGGACTTGAGACGGGCCAGGTTGATCACGTCCTGCCCGGTCAGCGCCTCGCCGACCAGTTCGTAGCGGTAGTTCTTCTGGACGTCGCCGACGACGCTAATGGCGGGCCCGCGCTCCTCGACCACGATGGTGTCGCCATCCCGGAACTGCGGCCGGGCGATATCGCCGTCGATCAGGAAGTGGTAGAGATCGACGACATTGACCACCTGGTTGCCACGCTTGATCACCACCTGGCGATAGCTGCCGAGCGCCTGGTCGATGCCGCCCGCCTGGTCGAGGAAGTAGAGCACCGAGTCGTTGGGCGTCCCGGAGTAGCGCCCCGGATTCATGACGTAGCCGGTGACGAAGACGCCCACCGGCTGCACGCCCTGGAGATTGGTGTAGACGCTGACGTTCTCCGGATAGACCGACTGGATCGCGCCGCGTACCCGGGAATTGAGCTGGGCGTTGGAGATCCCCTGGACCTGCAGCGGCCCGATGCGCGGCAGGAAGATATTGCCCTGGGCATCCACGGCCAGCACGCGGTCGATCTCGACCCCGCCCCAGACCCGGATCGTGATCTGGTCGCCCGGCTTGATCAGGTACTCCGGGTTGAGACCGTCGGCCATCATGCCGCGGAAGCCACCCGTGAACAGGTTCTCGCCGAACGGCGGCAAGGTGTCGGGATCGACCATGGCCTGGGCCCGGGGATCCACCGGCCCGTAGGTGCCGCTATCCCAATCCGCCCGCGGCGGTGTATCGCTCGGATTGGCCTCGTCGGACTGCGACGTCATCGCCTGGGCCTGTTGATCGCTGCCCAGCAGGCCACCGCTGCTCAGTCCGATGTCCTGGGCGTGAGCAAAGTTGGCGTTCAGGCACGCTACCGCCACCAGGCACATGGCCCGGAAAATCACTGATAACCGCTTCATGATGGTTCCCTTCCCTCACGTATTTTTCAGGCCATCGAGTGCCGGGTTTCGCTCATGAGAGCACCGGCAAAATGCCTTTGAAGGCACTTCTCAATTCGGTGGCGACCAGGTCGTTCCGGCATGGGGAACGACGGGTTTAGACGGCTTCGTCGAGATGGCGTCCAGGGTTGACCCGGGCGCGGTTCAACGAATGATTTCCGTCACCAGACGCTGCGCGTACCAGCCTTTTCCCGGCACCAGGCAGCTCACTTCCCCCACCGGAACGCCCGCCGGCGCGACGTTGCGGGCCACATCGAGACGAATGCAGCGCCGCCCGCTGGCCGAGAAGTAACGCTCTCGGGCGTGAACGGAGACGTTCGCTCCCCAGGGCGTCGTCGCCAGCGTCGTGACGCTGCCGGTCGCGGCCCCGTCGAGAAACGTCGCCAGCGGGCCGGTGATCGGCGTGGCATCGTTCATCGGCATCACGGCCGCATCGTCGAGGCGTTGTTGGGACGAGGTCGCACATCCCGACGTGGCCGCCAGCATCAGTGCCAGCGCCAGCCACCGGGAGATGCCACTGCCCCCTCCGCATTTCCTGATTTCGTTTTTCATCGTGCCCACCCTTCCCTCGCTTTCCCGCGCGTTATCGCCGAGAGCCTTGCCTGTTTTTCGCTGCCGTTGGGTCCGCATGCGGCCCGACGACCCGATCCAAAAGTTGTCAGATGATCCGGTGACGCCGCAGGGCGGCGATGAGTTGGCCCACGGTCTCCTCGAGATCATGGGCGGACGTGTCGATCACGACCTCCGGCGATTCCGGGGCCTCGTACGGAGAGTTGATACCGGTGAACTGCTGGATTTCGCCGTTGCGAGCCTTGCGATAAAGGCCCTTGGGATCGCGCTTTTCGCATACCCAGAGCGGCGTGTTGACGTAGACCTCGATGAACTCGTCGGCCTCGACCATGTTGCGGACGATCTGGCGATCGTTGCGAAACGGCGAGATGAACGAGACCAGGGTGATCACGCCCACATCGACCATCAGCTTCGCCACCTCGCCGACCCGGCGGATGTTCTCCTGGCGATCCAGGTCGCTGAAGCCGAGATCGCGACACAGGCCATGGCGAACGTTGTCCCCGTCCAGCAGGTAGGTGTTGTAGCCCATGCCGAAGAGCTGTCGCTCGAGGGCATCAGCCACGGTGGACTTGCCTGCGCCGGAGAGCCCCGTGAACCAGATGATGCTCGGCTTCTGGCGATTGCGTTCGGCGCGAAGGCGCTTGTCGACGGCCATGTCGTGCCAGACGACGTGGCCGACATTCAGCGCGTCGACGACCATGCCGGCGCCCACGGTCAGGTTGCTCAGCTTGTCGATGAAGATGAAACTGCCGGTTTCGGGAGAGCGCTGGTAACTGTCCAGCACCAGCGGCTGGGTCACCTCGATCTGGCACCGGGCGATGCCGTTGAGGGGCAGCGCGTCGGTGGCACTGCGCGCCAGGGTATTGACGTCGACCTGATAGACGATTCGCGTCACCCGGCCGGAGACGACCCGGGTACCGGCCTTGAACTCGTACTCCTGGCCCGGCGACAGCGGCGTCTCGTGCATCCACACCACGTCGGCGGTAAACACGGAACTGGGCTCGATGGCGCTGTTCGCCGCCACCAGCATGTCGCCACGGGAGATGTCGAGCTCGTCCCGGAGCGTGAGCGTCACCGACTGGCCGGAATAGGCAACGCTCAGTTCACCGTCGTTGGTGACGATACGCGCGACGGTCGAACGCTTGCCGGAGGGCTCCACCCGGATCTCGGTTCCCACCTCGACCGCCCCGGCGGCCAGCGTGCCGCTGTAGCCCCGGAAATTGAGATTGGGCCGGTTGACGTACTGCACCGGAAACCGCAGTTCATGGAGGCTCGGTGCCGACAGGATCTCGATCTGCTCGAGCTGCGCCAGCAACGGGGCGCCCTCGTACCAGCGCATGTCGTCGCCACCGGGGTTGACGACATTGGCGCCGTTCAACGCGGAGAT
>NZ_CEXLVS010000318.1:0-3894 GCF_982684285.1 Salinicola sp.
CTATCTCTCCTACCAGCTGGCCACCATCAAGACCGACTGCGAGCTGCCGGTGGGGCTCGACGACCTGCACTTGGCCTCACCCGACCGCGAGGCGCTGAAGGCGCTCTACACCCGGCTCGAGTTCAAGAACTGGCTGGGCGAATTGCTCGAAGGCAAGGACGAGGGCGTCGACGATGTGGGCGCCGAGAACGCCGGCAAATCGGAAATCGACGAGGACGTGACGCTGACCAAGCCGGCGCGCCACGACCAGACGCTGCTGACGCAGGCGGAATTCGATACCTGGCTCGAGCGGCTGAAAGCCAGCGAAGCGTTCTGCGTCGATCTGGAAACCACGAGTCTCAACTACATGGAGGCCGATATCGTCGGTATCGGCCTCTCGCTGGAGCCCGGCGAGGCGGCCTACATCCCCGTCGGCCACGACTATCTCGACGCGCCGGCGCAGCTGGATCGCGACGCCGTGCTGGCGGCGCTCAAGCCGCTGCTGGAAGACCCCGAGATCGGCAAGATCGGCCAGAACCTCAAGTACGATATTTCGGTGCTGGCGCGCTACCGGATCCGGGTCGCCGGCGCGCTGAACGACACCATGCTCGAGTCCTACGTGCTGAACTCCACCGCGACGCGCCACGACATGGATTCGCTGGCGCTCAAGTATCTCGGCGAGAAGACCATCGGTTTCGAGGAGATCGCCGGCAAGGGCGCCAAGCAGCTCACCTTCAACCAGATCGCGCTGGAAGAGGCCGTGCCCTACGCCTGCGAGGACGTCGACATTACCCTGCGTCTGCATCGCGAACTGCGGCCGAAGGTGGAGGCGTCCGGCCGTCTTGCCGAAGTGCTCGATACCCTCGAGCGACCGCTGATTCCGGTGCTCTCGCACATGGAGCGCAATGGCGTCGCGCTGGATGCCAAGCGCCTCCACACCCAGAGCCAGGAACTGGAAGTCCGTATTCGCGAGCTGGAAACCGAAGCCTTCGAACTGGCCGGCAAGGAGTTCAACCTGGGCTCGCCCAAGCAGCTGGCGGAGATTCTGTTCGAGGAGCAGAAGATCCCGGTGATCAAGAAGACGCCCAAGGGCGCGCCGAGTACCGCCGAGGCCGTGCTCGAGGAGCTGGCGCTGGACTACCCGCTGCCCAAGCTGATCATGTCCCATCGCGGCATGACCAAGCTCAAGTCGACCTACACCGACAAGCTGCCGCGACTGGTCAATCCGGCCACCAATCGGCTGCACACCAGCTACCACCAGGCGGTGACGGCGACCGGGCGGCTGTCGTCTTCCGATCCCAACCTGCAGAACATCCCGATTCGCACCGAGGAGGGGCGCAAGATCCGCCAGGCGTTCGTCGCCCGCGATGGCTACCGGATCGTCGCCGCCGACTACTCGCAGATCGAGCTGCGGATCATGGCGCATCTTTCCGACGACAAGGGCCTGCTCGATGCCTTCGCCAACGACCGCGACATCCACGCGGCCACCGCGGCGGAAGTCTTCGGCGTGGCGCTGGAGAAGGTCACCACCGATCAACGTCGCAGCGCCAAGGCGATCAACTTCGGCCTGATCTACGGCATGAGCGCCTGGGGGCTCTCACGGCAGCTGCACATCGAAGCCAAGCAGGCCAAGGTCTACATCGATCGCTACTTCGACCGTTACCCGGGCGTGGCCAGGTTCATGGACAACATCCGCGCCCAGGCCGGCGAGGATGGCTTCGTCGAGACCGTGTTCGGCCGCCGGCTCCACCTGCCCGAGATCAAGGCCCAGAACCACGCCCGCCGCCAGGCCGCCGAGCGGACCGCGATCAACGCCCCGATGCAGGGCACCGCGGCGGACATCATCAAGCTGGCGATGATCGACGTGCACCACTGGCTCAATCCGGCCAAGGGGCAGGCGGCGTTCGACGCCTGGATGGTGATGCAGGTGCACGACGAACTGGTGTTCGAGGTCAAGGAGAGCCAGGTCGACGACTTCCTCGTCGCGATCCGGGGCAGGATGCAGGATGCGGCCGAACTCAATGTCCCGCTGATCGTCGATGCCAATAGTGGGGCCAATTGGGACGAAGCGCACTGAAACCTGCGCCCGGCTGGCTTACACTGGTTCGACCTGTACGGATTCGACTTACATTGACGTATCGTTTATCGCCGCGTGACGGCTTTATTTTCGCAAGGAGCACAAGGTAATGGCCAAACAGCAAATCGGTGTCGTCGGCATGGCCGTCATGGGGCGCAATCTGGCGCTCAACATCGAAAGCCGCGACTACACGGTATCGATCTTCAACCGCTCGCGGGAGAAGACCGACGAAGTGATGCAGGAAAATCCCGACAGCAAGCTGGTGCCGTTCTATAGCGTCGAGGAGTTCGTCGCCTCACTGGAAACGCCGCGCCGCATCCTGCTGATGGTCAAGGCCGGCGATGCCACCGACAAGACGATTGCGTCGCTGACGCCGCACCTCGACCAGGGCGATATCCTGATCGACGGCGGCAACACCCCGTTCGAGGACACCATCCGCCGCAACAAGGAGCTCTCCGAAGCGGGCTTCAACTTCATCGGCACCGGCGTTTCCGGTGGCGAGGAGGGCGCGCTGAAAGGGCCGTCGATCATGCCGGGCGGGCAGAAGGAAGCCTACGACATGGTGGCGCCGATCCTCGAGAAGATCGCCGCCCGCGCCGACGACGGCGAGCCCTGCGTGGCCTATGTCGGCCCGGATGGCGCCGGCCACTACGTCAAGATGGTCCATAACGGCATCGAATACGGCGACATGCAGCTGATCAGTGAAGCCTACGCGATCCTCAAGGGCTCGCTGGGGCTCTCCAACGCCGAGCTGGCCGACGTCTTCAGCGACTGGAACGAAGGCGAACTCGACAGCTACCTGATCGATATCACCGCCAGGATCTTCACCAAGAAGGATGACCAGAGCGATCACGACGTGGTCGACATCATCCTCGACTCGGCGGGCCAGAAGGGCACCGGCAAGTGGACCAGCAAGAGCGCGCTGGATCTCGGTGTGCCGCTGCCGCTGATCACCGAGTCGGTCTTCGCGCGCTTCATCTCGGCGCTGAAGGACGAGCGCGTCGAAGCCGCCAAGGTGCTGAAGGGGCCGGCCGAGACGCCGCTCCAGGGCGACAAGGCCGAGTTCATCGAGAAGGTGCGCAAGGCGCTCTTCTTCAGCAAGATCGCCTCCTACGCCCAGGGCTTCGCCCAGATGCGCGCGGCGTCCGAGCAGTACGACTGGAATCTCGACTACGGCGAGGTCGCCAAGCTGTTCCGCGCCGGCTGCATCATCCGCGCCCGCTTCCTGCAGAAGATCACCGACGCCTACCAGGAGAATCCCGGGCTCAAGAACCTGCTGATGGCGCCGTACTTCGGGGACATCGCCGGCAACTATCAATCGGCGCTTCGGGACGTGATCTCTCATGCGGTCCAGAACGGCATCCCGGTACCCACGTTCTCCTCCGCGATCGCCTACTACGACAGCTACCGCAGCGAGAAACTGCCGGCCAACCTGATCCAGGCCCAGCGCGACTTCTTCGGCGCCCACACCTACAAGCGTGTCGATCGGGAAGGGATCTTCCACACCGAGTGGCTGCAGGACTGACGGAGACGAAGCGATGGCGGAGCTGGAACGGGATCGGGTTCGCGAGCACTTGGCGGGTAACACGCCGCCGACGCTCGACGAGAGTGCCCGAGCGCACTATCGGGCGCGTATCGCGGCGCAGTTGAAGGCGCGTAATGCGGTGCTGGTGGCGCACTACTACACCGATCCCGAGATCCAGGCGCTGGCGGAGGCGACCGGTGGCTGCGTGGCCGATTCGCTGGAGATGGCGCGCTTCGGCAAGGATCACCCGGCGACCACGCTGATCGTCGCCGGCGTGCGTTTCATGGGTGAGACCGCGAAGATCCTGAACCCG
>NZ_CEXLVS010000319.1:0-3871 GCF_982684285.1 Salinicola sp.
GGTGACGCTTTCGAAGACAGGCGCACCAAGACGAGTATCTTTGAGCTGCGCAGCGATCATGAGTTATCGGAGCCTCTTTCTATCAGCGCTATCAGGCCTGGATGAGGTCTACGCTCTGCCTGAAAAATGCCTGCACTGGTCCTCCTTTCCAGAGCCACTATATATCCTGAAACAGAGCGAAACAGTGGACTTTTATACCTTGGTATCAAGGTAGACTTTGGTCCTGCCAAGCCTATTGGATTGGTAGGGCATTCTTTCGGAGCCCCCCTAAATAGCGATACAAAACAATCGGTTGCCAGTTGGCCCGACAAGGTCTGCAAAAAAGTACCATTGTCTCGAAAATTACAGCCTAGCCGCTTTTCCGGCGCGAGGCGTAGGTTCATGGCCACGCCGATAGCGAGGGTGTGGTCGCGTATCGACCGGCTCTCGACCCATGTCAATATCTCCCGGGAAACGCGCCATGAAAGCCAGAGCCCTGGTGCTGGAAAAGCAACGCGAGCTGTCGCTACGCGAGATAGACCTGCCGGACCGACTCGGGCCCGACGATGTTCGCGTCCGCATACACACCGTCGGGATATGCGGCAGCGACGTCCACTACTACACCCATGGCCGGATCGGCCCCTTCGTGGTCCGCGAGCCGATGGTGCTCGGCCATGAAGCGTCCGGCGTGGTCACCGAGGTCGGCGGCAACGTCAGCTACCTGCGGGTAGGCGAGCGGGTGTGCATGGAACCCGGCATTCCCGATCTCACTTCGCGTGCCGCCAAGCTGGGCGTCTACAACGTCGACCCCAGCGTACGCTTCTGGGCCACGCCGCCGGTGCACGGCTGCCTGACCCCGGAAGTCATCCATCCGGCAGCCTTCACCTTCGTGCTGCCCGATTCGGTCTCCTTCGCCGAGGGGGCGATGATCGAGCCGTTCGCCATCGGCATGCAGGCGGTGGTCAAGGCGCGCATGCAGCCGGGCGACGTCTGCGTCGTCACCGGCGCCGGGCCGATCGGCCTGATGGTCGCCCTGGCCGCGCTGGCGGGGGGCGCCAGCGAGGTGCTGGTCTCCGACCTGGTCGAGGAGAAGCTGGCGATCGCCGGACGCTACGCCGGCATCACCCCCGTCAACGTCTCGCAGGAGTCGCTGCGCGAAGCCGTCGACCGGCGCTGCGGCGAGGACTGGGGCGCCGACGTGGTGTTCGAGGCCAGCGGCAGCCCCAGGGTCTACGACGACGTGCTGGCCTGCGCCCGGCCCGCCGGCGCGGTCGTGCTGGTCGGCATGCCCGTCGAGCCGGTCACCTTCGACATCGTCTCGGCCCAGGCCAAGGAGCTGCGCATCGAGACGGTGTTCCGCTACGCCAACGTCTACGACCGGGCGATCGACCTGATCGCCTCGGGCAAGGTCGATCTCAAGCCGCTGATCAGCGAGACCTTCGATTTCGAGCAGAGCATCGCCGCGTTCGAACGCGCCGCGAGCGCGCGACCCGATGACGTCAAGCTGCAGATCACGCTTGACGCCTGACCTCGCCAGCCCAGGAAGCACACTGGACCTGAACCCACCAAGAGGTGAACAACAATGACCCAGTTCAAGCGTCGCGACATACTGAAAGGAATGGGGGGACTCGCCGGCCTGTCGTTGATGGGGGCGGGATCGCTGCGTACGGCCCTGGCCCAGGGCATGGCCAGCGACGAGGCCTGGAGGCAGGCCAGCGGCACCACCATTCAGTTCATCTCCGAGAACACCCCGCCGACCACGGCGATCGCCGCCAACCTGGCGTCGTTCCAGGAGCTCACTGGCATCACCGTCAACATCACCGAGATGCAGCTGGGCGCCCTGGTGCAGAAGGTCGCGCTGGACTTCGGCGCTGGCCGCAGCGCCTTCGACGTGATCTATGCCGACCCCTACCAGGTGCTCGCGCCCTATCACCGCGGCCTGGTGGATCTCAACACCTTCATCAACGACGACCAGCAGCCGGTCGTGCCCAAGGGCATCGAGGATTTCATCCCCTCGCAGCTGGCCGCCGCCGGCCGCTTCGAGGACGAGGAAAGCCTCTATACCCTGCCCTACGACTGCCCGACGATGATCTGGATCTACCGCCGCGACCTGTTCGAGAAATACCACGACCAGATGCAGCAGGATCTCGGCTTCGATCCCATGCCGTCGGACAGCACGACCTGGGAGCAGTACTACCAGATCGCCGCGTGGTTCAGTAACGGCAACGCCAGCGAGGTCAAGTACGGCACCGGCCATCAGGCCCAGCAGTACGACTCTTTGATGTGCGACTTCTCCAACGTGCTGTTCGCCTACGGCGGCAGCTACTTTGCCAACGGCGAGCAGGTCGGCCTGCTCGGCACCGACTCCCCCGGCGCCTGCCAGTTGACCAGCGACGCCTCGCTGGAAGCGGCGCGCTTCTATCAGAAGCTGCTCAAGGTTGCCCACCCCGGCAGCACCAGCTGGGACTGGACCGGTGTCGCCAACGCCTTCCAGAACGGCGAGTTCGCGATGATGCCGGAGTGGCACGAATTCGCCGGCTCGCTGGAAGGTTCGGACCTGAAGGGCAAGGTCGGCTACGCCCCGCTGCCCAAGGGCCCGGCGCGCAGCGCCAACCTGTGGGGCGGCACGGGCATCGGCATCAACGCCAACGCCTCGCCCGAGAAGCAAAAAGCGGCCTGGCTGTTCCTGGTCTGGGCAACCTCGCCGCAGACCCAGCTGATGGGCCTGAAGAGCCAGGTCGGCGGCGGTACCCCGACCCGCCAGTCGGTCTACGACATGCCGGAGGTCAAGGCCGCCAGCACCCCGCCCACCGACATGCCCAACATGCTCACGGCGGACACCATGCTGACCGCCTGGCAGGAGGGTTACATCGGCCTGCGGCCCAAGATTCCCCAGTGGAACGAGGTCGACACGGTGATCTTCACCGAACTCTCCAAGATGCTGGCGGGGCAGATGTCCCCCGAGGAAACCATGCAGAGCGCCAAGCAGCGCATCGACCGCATCGTGGGGGCGTGAGGCATGGCGCTGCTGACCGGAAAACCCTCGGCGCGACGACAGGGATTCGAGCTGGCGATGATGTCGCCAGCCCTTCTCCTGCTCGCCTTGATCACGCTGGTCCCGTTCTTCTCGATCATCTGGATGAGTTTCAACGACGTCAGCCTGATGGGCGGGCTGACCTTCGAGTTCTCGGGTCTCGATAACTGGCAGCGGGTGTTCACGGACCCGGACATCCGCTCCAGCTGGCTGATCAGCCTGTTCTACTTCCTGGCCACGGTGGGCCTGGAGATGATCCTCGGCACGGTGATGGCGCTGCTGGTCTACAGCCTGACGCGGGGCAGCAACATCATCATTTCGCTGCTGTTGATCCCGATGTTCATCGCCCCGGTGATCGTCGGGCTGCTCGGGCGCTTCATGCTCGACCCCAGCCACGGCCTGTATGCCTGGCTGCTCAATGAAACCGGCCTGTTCGACGGCAATATCCTCGGCAGCGTCGGCCCCGCCATGGTCGCGGTCATCCTCATGGACGTCTGGGAGTGGACCCCGCTGGTGGCGCTGATCGTGCTCGCCGGGCTCGCCTCGGTCCCCGAGGATATCCTGGAAGCGGCCGAGATGGACGGCGCCAAGTATGGCCAGAAATTGCTCTACATCATCCTGCCGTCGCTCTCCAATATCCTGCTGGTGGCACTGCTGATCCGCGCCATGGATGCGATCCGTTTCTTCGCGATCATCTTCATCACCACCAACGGGGGTCCGGCGGACTCCACCAAGATCATCCCCATCCGGCTCTACGACATCGCCTTCCGCTTCTTCGACCTGGGCTATGCCGCCGCCGTGGGCATCACCATGCTGGCGTTCTCGATCCTGGTCGCCAATGCGTTCATGAAGCTGCTC
>NZ_CEXLVS010000320.1:0-3869 GCF_982684285.1 Salinicola sp.
GGGTGGTGCCGAAGGTCGTTCATCCCTGGTTCGACAAGGTCAACCAGGGCGCACAGCAGGCTGCCGCCGCGATCAAGGCGCAGACCGGCTCCGAGGTCGAGATTCAGTATTCGGCTCCCCAGAGCGCCAATGTCGCCCAGCAGAACGAGATCATCGAGCGCGCCATCTCGACGCGCCCCGACGGGATCATCGTCGATCTGCTCGACCCCAGCGGCAACCGGACCGTGCTGCAGGAGGCCCAGGAGCAGGGGATTCCGATCACGCTGTTCGATTCGATCAACCCCGAGGGAATGAACCTGACCACAGTCGGCAGCGATTTCTGCGAGCAGGCCGAGATGGCGGCCAACCGCTTGATCGAACTGCTGGATGGCGAGGGCAAGGTGGCGATCATGATGGGGGTGCCCACGGCGCCCAATCACGCCGAGCGGGCACGCTGTGCGCAGGCCGTGTTCGACGCCCACGACGGTATCGAGGTCGTCGCGACCGGCGTCGACAACGATGACATCAACACCGCGCAGCAGCAGGCCTCCGCGATCATGCAGGCCAATCCGGATCTCGATGGATGGGTCGCCTCGGACGCCGCGGGGCCGGTCGGTATCGGCCAGGCGATCAAGGAGGCCGACAAGGTCGGCAAGGTTCAACTGGTCGGCCTCGACGACCTCAGCCAGATGCTGGTGCTGATCAAGGAGGGCGTGGCGGACTCCTCGTCGGCTTCGCGCCCGACCATGCAGGGCTACTGGTCGGTGATCAACATGTGGCAGCTGGCTACCGGGGCGATCACGCCCAATCACATCGATACCGGCAACGTCATGATCACGCCCGATAACGTCGACTCCTTCATGGAGTGAGGCTCGGAGCGCCCTCGCCTGCGGCCGTGTCGCGGGCGGGGCGGTTTCGATGATTCAACGCGAGAGTCCGCGGGAGGCGACAATGGCTTACTTGCACGTCGACCATGTCAGCAAGCGGTTTCCGGGCGTCAAGGCGCTTGATGACATCGTGCTCGAGATCGAGATGGGCCAGGTGCACACGCTGGCGGGGGAGAATGGCGCGGGCAAGTCGACGCTGGTCAAGATTCTGACCGGCACCGAGAAGCCCTCCCAGGGGCGCGTGATGATCGATGGCCAGGATGCGGCAAGCCACGATCACCTGCACAAGACCATTGCCTATGTCCCGCAGGAGATCAATCTGTTCGGCAACATGACCGTGGCCGAGAATCTTTTCATGCCCTTTTCGCGCTCCCGGCGCGGGGGATGGCTGTTCAGGCGCCGCGAGCTGGAACGGGCGGCACAGACCTGGATCGATCGCTTCAAGATCGCGGCCAGGCCCGGCGACAAGGTGCGCCATATCTCCATCTCCGACCAGCAGCTGCTGCAGATCGCGCGGGCCTGCACCAACGAGTCGATGAAGATCCTGATCCTCGACGAGCCGACCTCCTCGCTGACGGAGACCGAGGTCGAGCGCGTCTTTCGGGTGGTGCGGGACGTGGTGTCCTCGGGCTGCGGCGTCGTCTTCATTTCGCACAAGTTCGACGAGATGTTCGCCATCAGCGACACCATCAGCGTGTTGCGCAACGGCCGCAAGATCGAGACGCGGCCGGCGTCGCAGCTGGATGACCGCCAGCTGGTGTCGCTGATGTCGGGGCAGGAGGTCAAGACGGATAGCCGCCTGCAGCCCGAGGGCGGGAGCGGGGAGGTCATGCTGCGAGTCGAAGGCCTCAGCGGGAAAAGGTTCGAGGATGTCTCCTTCACGTTGCGACGGGGAGAGATCCTGGGGTTCGCCGGGCTGGTCGGGGCTGGTCGCTCCGAGGTGATGCAGACCCTGTTCGGCTTCCTGCCGGCCCGGTCCGGAAAGGTCCAGTTGGAGGGGCGGGCGTGGCGGCTGGGGGACACGCACTACTCCATCCGCAACGGTCTGTTCTACCTCTCCGAAGAGCGCAAGTATCACGGCATCTTTCCCGGCCAGAGCGTGCGCCGCAACATCGGCATGGCATTGCTGCGCGCCACGGCCCGCCACGGCGTGATCGACGCCCGCCTGGAGCGTGGGCGTGTCGGCGACATCGTGCGTGACTACGACATCAAGACCCCGACCATGAACAAGAACATCACCTTCCTGTCGGGGGGCAATCAACAGAAGGCGATCATCGGGCGCGCCATGGCCTGCGACCCTCGCATCCTGATCTTCGATGAGCCGACCAAGGGGATCGATATCCGCACCAAGATGGAGATCTACCGGTTGATGAAGGTGCTGGCCGAGCGTGGCGTGGGGATCATCCTGGTGTCATCGGAGATGGATGAGTTGCGGCGTTGCGCCAATCGCATCGTCACGCTCTACGAAGGGAAGGTCAGCGGGGAATTTCATATCGACCAGGCCAGCGGAGACGCGCTGGTCGGGGCCATCCACGGTCACGGGGGAAGCGGGCATGCTGCGTAAGGCAATGGGATTCATGGTCAGCAATCCTCTGAGCGGTGTGGTGGGGGTGTTGGCGCTCATCGTGGTGGTGGCGTCGCTGCTGTCGGAAAATTTCCTGAACAGCTACAACCTGGTCATCATCGCCCGGTCGCTGGCCTTCATCGGCATGATCACCATCGCGCAGTCGATGCTGATGATCCTGGGGGAGCTGGACCTGTCGCTCGGCGCCATCGGCGGTTTCTGCGGTGTGATCGGCGGCATCCTGATGGTGAAGATAGGGCTGAATCCGTGGTTGGCATTCGCGCTCTGTCTGGTGATCGGGGCGCTGTTCGGGTTGCTCAATGGCCTGCTGGTGACGCTGCTCCGGCTGCCCTCGCTGGTGCTGACGATCGGCATGGCGGGGGTCTACGGCGGCCTCAACCTAGTCATCACCAAGGGAGTGGCGATCACCGGCATCCCCGCCGACATCGGCTTTCTCGGCAGCGGCAAGTGGGCCGGCCTGCCGGTACCGTTCTGGATCATGCTGCTGTTCCTGGTCGTCGCCTGTTTCATCACGCTGAAGACGCCGTTCGGACGCTACATGTACGCCGTCGGCAGCAATCTGTCGGCCGCCAGGATGCTGGGCATTCGCGCCGATCGTGTCCGTCTGGGCGTCTTCGCCTTCGCGGGCTTCCTGGCGGCGCTGGCCGGCATGCTGATGGTCGCCCGGCTGGGCTCGGCGCAGCCCTCCATCGGGGATTCGTGGGTGCTGGGGCCCATCGCTGCCTCGGTGATCGGCGGGGTGCCGACCACCGGCGGCATCGGTACGCCGTTGGGGGCGATCTTCGGCGCGGCGATCATCGGCGTCATCGAGAACGTGATCGTGCTGCTGGGCATCTCCCCGTACTGGCAGTCGATGGTGAGCGGCGCCATCGTGGTGATCGCGATCTCGCTGGACTCCATCTCGCGACGCTATTTCAAGCGCGATTGATCGATCCGGCTGCGAGGACGACGGCCGCGGCCCGGTGCCGCGGCCGTCGTCCTCGCAAGGCCAGATTCGCCTCCGCCGCAGTGATGCGGCTCGAATGGCCTTGCTGCCCGCGCTTCACGCTCAAGCAATGTTCGTTCAATCCTTCCAATGAACATATGATCGTATTTAGACCATTCTAACGCATTTGTTTCCCGCCCATTCTCTCGAGTCTTGCCGCGTGCTCGTCGATAACTTTAGTCGTAGCAGGCCAAATGAATTCATTTTAAATTGATGTTTATCAACAAGATGAAAATCGTTTGCCTAAAGTCTTAGAGTGCATTGCCGGGTTGCGTATTGATGTCTTTTCCGCTGCTGAGCTAAAAACATATGACCGAATATTGATCATGTGTTTAAGCACGGGAGATCTTCCATGAGCGACTCCACCGCGACATCCGCGCAAGCGACTTCCCTCGACGACATTCCCCGCACGATGAAAGCCGTGGTCGCCTAT
>NZ_CEXLVS010000321.1:0-3859 GCF_982684285.1 Salinicola sp.
GATAGCATCGACACCGTCATCACCGCGGTGAGATAGGGCCGACGCCAGAACAGGCCCCGATAATGGTGCAGCGGGCTCGCATCCGCCGTACCGCCGGTGGCGACGTAGGGGCTGGAGACCAGGGTGACGACGCCGAAGGCGCCGAGCGTGGTGAGGACATAGGTGACCAGGTAGATGCCGACGGTCTCGACCGCCAGGCCCTGGTTGACCACCAGCGCCACCAGCAGATAGCCGAAATGGGCGATCGACGAATAGCCCAGCAGGCGCTTGAGATCGTTCTGGGTCAGCGCCAGCAGGTTACCCACCAGCATGGTGATCACGGCGATGAAGCCGAGCAGGTCGTGCCACCAGTTCTCGTGGAAGGCCAGCGTCGACTGGAACAGCCGCAGCAGCACCAGGAACACCGCCACCTTGCTGGCGGTAGCCAGAAACGTCGTCGCCGGCCCGGGGCCACCCTGATAGACGTCCGGGGTCCACAAGTGAAAGGGCACGATGGAGAGCTTGAACGCCAGCCCCACCAATAGCAGGCCAGCCCCGGCCAGCAGCCAGGGGTCGCTGCCACGAGTCGAGAGCGCCGCCCCCAGCTCGGCGAAGTCCAGCGTGCCGGTCACCGCGTAGAGCAGCGCCATGCCGAACAGCAGGAATGCCGTCGCCGCCGCCGACAGCACCATGTACTTGATGCCGCTCTCCAGCGCGCCGCGGTCCCGGAAGGTATAGGCGAGCATCCCGAACAGCGGCATCGACAACAGCTCGATACCGAAGAACAGTGTCGTCATGTGACGCGCCGAGACCAGCACCAGGCCACCCGCGGCGGCGCTCGTCAGCAGCAGGTAGAACTCGTCCCGCGGCCCCTCGTAGCCTTCCAGATAGTGGTGAGCCAGGGTGACGCAGGCCAGCGTCGACATCAGCACCAGCACCCCGCCGAAGCGGGAGAGATCGTCGACCACCAGTACCGAAGTGACGTCCACCGTGCCCAGCGTCCAGCCGAACAGCAGCGCCAGCAGCGCCGCGTTGAGACCGACGGCGGTGAGAATGGCGCTCAAGGTGTGATTGCGCTTCCAGGCGATCGAGAGCATCACCACGATCACGGTCAGGCAGACCAGGATCAGCGGGGATATGGCGAGCAGGGCCATCATGGCACCTTGATTGACGACATCGCTCATTGGGCACCTCCCGTCATCGCTGCGGCTTGCTGAACGCTCTGCTGTACCACCTGCATGGCGCTGGCAGAGGTATCCAGCAGCGGTTGGGGGTAGATACCGAAGAACACCACCAGCGCGACGATGCCAAACAGCAGTATCGTCTCGCGCCGGTCGAGGCCGGCCAGCGGCGTCTCCTCCGCCGGCGGCCCGTAGTAGACCCGTTGCATGATGAACAGCGAGTAGACGGCGGCCAGGATCAGGCCGGCGCTGGCGATGACCACGATCCAGGGCGCCACGCCGAAGGCACCGAACATCACCATGAACTCACCGACGAAATTGGCGGTACCGGGCAGCCCCAGCGAGGCCGCCACGAACACCAGTGCGAAGCCCGGCAGGCCGCGGATACGCCCCCACAGGCCGCCCATCTGGCGCATGTCGCGGGTGTGCAGTCGCTCGTAGAGCTGTCCGGAGAGGATGAACAGCCCGGCGGCGGAGAACGCGTGCGCCACCATCAGCGCCACCACGCCCTGCAGCGCCAGTTCGGTACCGGCATAGATACCGATCAAGACGAAGCCCATGTGCGAGATACTGGTATAGGCGATCAGCCGTTTCAGGTCCTGCTGGCCGCAGGCCAGGATCGCCCCGTAGAAGATACCGATCAGGCCCAGCGTCATCGCCACCGGCGCGAAGGCCTGGGAGGCTTCCGGAAACAGCGGCAGTGCGAAGCGCAGCATGCCGTAGGCCGCCGTCTTGAGCAGAATGCCGGCGAGGTCGACGCTACCGGCAGTGGGCGCCTGGGCGTGGGCATCCGGCAGCCAGCCGTGCAGCGGCACCACCGGCAACTTGACCGCGAAGGCGACGAAGAAGCCGAGCATCAACCACCAGGCCGTGGTCTCCGACAGCGGCGTGTTCAACAGATCCGCGTAGGCGAAGGTGTATTCGCCAGTCGCCCCGTGATGGGCGAACACCAGGCCCAGGATGGCGATCAGCATCAAAAGGCCACTGGCCTGGGTGTAGATGAAGAACTTGGTCGCGGCACCGATGCGCGAACTGCCCTGGGAGCCGCTGTGCCCCCACAGCGCGATCAGGAAGTACATCGGCACCAGCATCATTTCCCAGAACAGGAAGAACAGGAACAGGTCGATGGCGAGAAAGACCCCGACCACCCCGCCCAGGATCCACAGCAGGTTGAGGTGGAAGAATCCGACCCGACGCACGATCTCCTTCCAGGAACAGACCACCGCCATGGCACCGAGCAGGCCGGTCAACGCGATCATCAGCAGCGACAGGCCGTCGATCGCCAGATGCAGCTGAATGCCGAAGCGCGGGATCCAGTCCGCCTGCCACTCCAGCGTCCAGGCGCTGGCGGCGCCCTCCGCCGGCAGCTGAAAGTCGCTGCTGACCCAGAGCCCCAGCACCATCAGCAATTCCAGCAGCATGGTGCCCAGTGCGATCCAGCGAGGCGCCTGGTCGCCAAAGCGTTCCGCCTGCCAGCACAGCAGGCCGCCAATGAAGGGGATCAGTATCAGCCAGACCAGAGTCATGAATCAGCCATCCGCGATAGAGTGAATTCCGTTGGCGCCCGAACAAGGGTCGTCGGGGCCTCGACGCCGCTTACCGTATCTGCGCTCATCCCGTCAGCCCACCAGCAGGAAGACGAGCAGCAGCGTCGCCCCCAGCACCATCGATACGGCGTAGTGACGCATCAGGCCCGTCTGCGTCGTTCGCAGCCCCTGATGAGAAGCCCGTGCCAGCCACGGCAGGATATTGCACAGCGAGTTGATCCAGTCGCCCCGGTTGACCCTGACCACGCCCCGATAGGGACGCACGAACAGCCAGTCGTAGAGCGCGTCGAAACCCCAGGCGTTGTGCCAGAACGTCCACAGCCGGGCGCCGCGCGGATCGGCCATGCCACGGCGAATCAGATCGCGCCGGCGCTTGAACAGCCAGCCCGCGAACAGCACGCCGCCGACGGCCACGATCATGGCGGTGAACTCCAGGATATGGACTGCCGTGCCCTCGGCGACCGGACCGGGCGGCAGCACTTCGTCCAGCGGCGGAGTCAACTGCGCGCCGATGGCCGTCGACATCACGATCAGCACCACCAGCGGCGTGCCATGCACCAGCCCCTTGCCGGCATGGGCGCTGCGGGCGTTGTCGCTCTTGGGCTTGCCGTGGAAGGTACCGAGGATCAGCCGCACGGTATAGATCGATGTCAGCAGTGCGCCAAGCAGCCCGGCGAGCATCAGCACGCCATGGCCGGAAGCGAGTGCCGAGACCAGGATGGCGTCCTTGCTGTAGAAGCCGGCCGTCACCAGCGGCAGCGCCGCCAGCGCCGCCCCGCCGACGATGAAACCGGCGTAGGTCAGCGGCAGCTTGCGCCACAGCCCGCCGAGACGGCGCATGTCCTGCTCGTGATGGGTGCAGATGATCACCGAGCCGGCGGAGAGGAACAGCAGCGCCTTGAAGAAGGCGTGGATCATCAGGTGGAAGATCGCCGCATCGAACGCGCCGACACCCAGCGCCAGGAACATGTAGCCGATCTGGCTCATGGTCGAGTAGGCCAGCACCCGCTTGATATCGGTCTGCGCCAGCGCCGCGAAGCCCGCCACCAGCAGTGTCAGCGCACCGACCACCCCGACCAGCAGAAGGACGTCCGGCGCCATCAGGAAGATGCCGTTCATCCGCGCGATCAGGTAGACGCCCGCGGTGACCAT
>NZ_CEXLVS010000322.1:0-3858 GCF_982684285.1 Salinicola sp.
GTCGGCAATAACTACGGCGCCTACTCCAACCCCGAGTACGACAAGCTGATGGACCAGGCCGCCCAGACGCTGGATCTGGATGCCCGCGAGAAGCTGCTCGAGAAAGCGGAGAACGTGGCGCTGGACGACTACGCGTTCATTCCCATGCTGACCTACGTCACCCGCAACCTGGTGAACCCGAAGCTCGAAGGCTGGGAAGACAACGTGGAGGACGATCATCCGTCACGTTGGGTTCACTTCACCGAGTAACGACTTGAGCGGTCTTCCGGAAGCACTGGCATGAGTCATCAGGGGACATCGACATGAGCTGCGTCGCCGTCGCCGTGGCGGGATTGTGGACCTCCCCCGACGCGCCGCGGGCCATCGACGCCCCGGCGCTGGGCAACCCGGCGCTGCTTGAGCGCTGGCTCTCCCGACTGGACGACGAGACCCGCCTGGCGCTGTGCAAGGAGAAGCGGCTCGCCACCCAGGTGCTGCTGGACACGCCGGTCGGGATACTCGAACGCCATCGTGACGGCCACGGCAACGACTGGTGTCGCGTGGTGGTCCCGAGCCAGCGGTCCTCGCTGGACGAGCGCGGCTACCCCGGCTGGATCCCGGCGGCGCAGCTCGTCGAGGCAGAGGGCTGCCCGGCCGATGCCGAGTCGGTGGTGGTGATGGCTCCCATCGCCTGGCTGCAGGGTCTACCCCAGGAACGATCGCTGAAACTGAGTTTTCTGACTCGGCTGAAACTGGCCGACCCGGTGCCGGAAGTCGCTGACCGGAGAGCGTCCCGCGTCTGGGTGGAGACATCGCTGGGACGCGGCTGGCTGCCACGCGACAGCGTCCAGTTGCCGGGCGAGGGCCTGCCGGCGACTGCCGCGACGCTGGAAACGCTGGGTCGGCGCTTCGACGGGCTGCGCAATCTGTGGGCCGGCAACTCGAGCTTCGGCTACGACTGCTCGGGACTGGTTCACAGCCTGTTCGCCGCCATCGGCATGCGTCTGCCTCGGGACGCCCACGACCAGGTCGAGACGGGGCTTCCGGTCGCGCTGGACGAGCGCCGTGGGGGCGATCTGCTGTTCTTCGAGAAGCCCGACGACGCAGGCCGGCTGGTGGTCGACCACGTTGCGCTCTATCTCGGCGATGACCGCATGCTCCACGCGCCGACCAACAACGCCCGAATCGAATGTCGCCGGCTTTCTGGCAGTCGCTACGAAACACAGCTCTGCGCCGTGCGTCGCTTTCTCGACCCGGGCGATCCGGGAACGGCGATTCCCGCAGGAACTATTCCCGCAGGAACGTGAAGACTTAAGATCGAGACGGGGTCGCCAAAACCGGCGAATGCGCCAGCAGCCCCGGCAATAACAAACGCTCAACAACGGATGGACTCGATCATGCGTACACAGCCCAGATACGGCTCACATCGAAGAACCGCCAGGCTCGTTCTTCCCCTGCTCGCGGCCGTGAGCCTGGCGACAGCCCTGTCCGTCGACACCGCCCGGGCCGCCACGCTGAGTATCGGCATCCAGGGTGAACCGGCCTCGCTGGATACCGCCCGGATCGGGGGTACCACCTGGGAGAACGACGTCCTCGGCGACCTGTTCGAGGGCCTGGTCACGCTGGACCCGGCCGGCGAGTACATCCCCGGCGCCGCCAGCGGTTGGGACATCAGTGACGACGGCACCGTCTACACCTTCAAGCTGCGCGACGACGCCAACTGGTCGGACGGTGAACCCGTGGTCGCCAAGGACTTCGTGCTTGCCTTCCAGCGGCTGTTCGATCCGGCCAACGGCGCCGTCTACGCCAGCCTGTTCTATCCGATTCGCGGCGCCGAAGCGCACACCAAGGGCGAGCAGGACGCCCCCGAACTCGGTGTCGAAGCGGTCGATGCCAAGACCTTGAAGATCACCCTGAACCAGCCGACGCCCTACTTCCCGACGCTGCTGGCGCACATCGCCGCGTCTCCGGTGCCTTCCCATCTGGTCGATCGATTCGGTAACGACTGGACCCAGATGGATCATATCGCCACCAACGGCGCCTTCACCCCGACAAGCTGGACCTCTCACGATCACATCGCGGCGCGCAAGAATCCCGAATTCCACGACGCCGACGACGTCGCCCTCGATGGCGTCGACTACTATCCGGTCGAGGATCGCAGCGCCGGCCTGCAACGCTTCCGCGCCGGCGGTCTCGACATCGTCCGCGACTTCTCGCCGGATCGATATCAGTGGCTGCAGGAGAACCTGCCCGGCGCCGTGCATCTCGCGCCGCAGCTGGCCAACTACTACTTCGCGCTCAACCAGCGCGATGGCCACCCCACCGCCGACAAGCGCGTCCGGGAAGCGCTCAACCTGGCGATCCGCCGGGACGTCATCGCCGACAAGATCATGGGCGGCGTCGTCTCCCCGGCCGGCGGCTTCGTCCCCGGTGGCGTCAGCCACTATGACGCCCAGACCATGCCAGGTCTGGATCGGACGATGGATGAGCGGGTCGCCGAGGCCAGGAGCTTGCTCGCGGACGCCGGCTACGGCCCCGATCATCCGCTCGAACTGACCCTGCGCTACTCCACCACCGAGGCCAACAAGCGCATCGCCGTGGCGCTGGCCGCGATGTGGCAGCCGCTGGGGGTCGAGACGCAACTGATCAACGCCGAGGGCGCGGTGCACTACGCCGAGCTCGCCAACGGCAACTTCGACGTCGGCCGCGGCAGTTGGGTCGCGGACTTCGACGACGCCAGCAACTTCCTCGGTATCCTGCAGAGCGACTCGCCCAAGAATTACGGCGGCTATCGCAGTCAGGCGTTCGACGAGCTGATGGCCAGAGCCAGCCGCGAGACCGACATCGCCGCCCGCCAGCAACTGCTGCAGCAGGCGGAGCGGCAGGCACTCTCCGACTACGCGGTGGCACCGATCTACGTCGACGTCTCGCGCAACCTGGTCAACCCCGGGCTGGAGGGATGGGAGGACAACGCGCTCAACCGGCACCTGTCGCGCTGGCTTTCGCTGGCGTCGGACTGACAAACGACAACTCGAATCACCAATGCCGCCGTGTCATCGATTCGCAGCGACCGGCGGCCAAGGGACGCATTACCAGATGACTTCGAAACCCTACCGCAAGATCTCGCACCATCTACTTGCCACGCTGGGCGGCATCACGCTGGCGGCATTCGCCCTCCCGGCGCAGGCCTTCAGCGTCAATATCGCCAACGGTGCCGAGCCGGGCACCCTCGATCCGCAGAAGACCAGCGGCACCTGGGAGACACGCATCACCCGCGCGCTGTTCGAGGGCCTGGTCACCTACGCCAAGGATGGCAGCCTGGTCCCGGGGCTGGCCGATCGTTGGGAAGTCGGCGACGACGGCAAGACCTACACCTTCCATCTGCGCGACGCCGAGTGGTCCGACGGCGAGCCGATAACTGCCGAGGACGCCGTCTTCGCCCTGCGTCGCGTGCTCGATCCGGCGATCGCCAACCAGAACGCCAATCTCTACTACCCCATCGTCAACGCCCGAGCGATCAATGCCGGTGACAAGAGCGCCGATGCCCTCGGGGTCGAAGCCGTCGATTCGCATACGCTGCGCATCCGATTGATCCAGCCCACCGCCTGGTTCCTGCAGGCGCTGGCGATGACCGAAGCGGCGCCGCTTCCCGAACATGCCATCGCCGACGCCGCGGGCTGGGTGCAGCCGGGCAACACCGTTTCCAGCGGCGCCTTCACCCTGAGTGAGTGGCAGCCGCAGTCGCGCATCGTGGTGGAGAAGAACTCCCATTTCCATGCCGCCGACAGCGTCGCCGTGGACAAGGTCACCTTCTATCCCATCGACGATGCCGGCTCGGCCCTCAACCGTTTCCGCACCGGCGAGATGGACATCGCCTAC
>NZ_CEXLVS010000323.1:0-3856 GCF_982684285.1 Salinicola sp.
GCAAGGCGATCGCCGAGCAACTCCCGCGTTCGATCCAGACCGCCCAGGTCGATGCCGACAGCGTCGAAGCGCTGGTTGCGCTGATCGAGTCGTTCAAGCAGGATATCCTGATTCACGTGGCGCTGCCGTATCAGGATCTCACCATCATGGAGGCCTGCCTGCAGACCGGCGTGCCCTATCTGGATACCGCCAACTACGAGCACCCGGACGAGGCCAAGTTCGAATACAAGGAGCAGTGGGCGTTTCAGGATCGCTATGCCAGGGCGGGCGCGATGGCCACGCTGGGCTGCGGTTTCGACCCGGGCATGACCAATATCTACTGCGCCTACGGCCAGAAGAATCTGTTCGACGAGATCCACCGCATCGACATCCTGGATGCCAACGGCGGCGATCACGGCTATCCGTTCGCCACCAACTTCAATCCCGAGATCAACATTCGCGAGATCACCGCGAACGGTCGCTACTGGGAGAAGGGCGAGTGGGTCGAGACCCCGCCACTGGCCGAGAAGCGCAAGTTCGACTTCGACGGTATCGGCGAGAAGGACATGTACCTGCTCTATCATGAAGAGCTCGAGTCGCTGTCACAGAACATCAAGGGGCTGGAGCGTATCCGCTTCTGGATGACCTTCTCCGAGAAGTACATCACGCACCTGAAGGTGCTCGAGAACGTCGGCATGACCCGCATCGAGCCGATCAAGGTCGAGGGTGTCGAGATATCTCCGCTGCAGTTCCTGAAGCAGGTGCTGCCGGATCCGGCCTCACTCGGCCCGCGCACCAAGGGCAAGACCAACATCGGCGTCATCCTCGACGGCATCAAGGACGGCAAGCGGCGCAAGGTGTACATCTACAACATCTGCGATCACGAGAAGTGCTACGAGGAGGTCCAGTCCCAGGCGATCTCCTACACCACCGGCGTACCGGCGGTGACCGGCGCGATGCTGATGCTGCAGGGCATCTGGAAGGGCGAGGGCGTTTACAACGTCGAACAGCTCGATCCCGATCCGTTCATGGAGCGCATCGGCGAGATGGGGCTGCCGTGGCAGATGGTCGAGCTCGATCCCGACCAGGATCCGCTGGCCTGATGGCGACGAATGACTCCGCCCATCCCTTCGATGTCCTTCCCTTCGACGTCGGAGCCTGCCCGTCGCCGGCCTACGTGGTCGACGACGCGCTGCTGCGCCGCAACCTGGAGCTGCTTGGCCGGGTGCAGGCCGACAGTGGCGCCAAGATACTGCTGGCGCTGAAAGGCTTCGCCATGTGGAGCGCCTTCCCGCTGGTCAGCCAGTATCTGGTGGGCACCACCGCCAGCGGTCAGGACGAAGCGCGCCTGGGAGCCGAGACCTTCGGCGGCGAAGTGCACGTCTACTCTCCGGCGTTCACCGCGCCGGAGATGGACGTGGTGCTGCGCTACGCCGACCACATCAGCTTCAATTCGCCGCGGCAGTGGCGGCACTTCCGCGAGACGGTCCAGGCCGCGCCGCGCAAGGTCTCCTGCGGACTGCGGGTGAATCCGGAGCACTCCACCGGCGAAGTCCCGCTCTACGATCCCTGCGCGCCGGGTTCACGGCTCGGCACCCGCGCGGTGGATCTGTCGCCGGAGGATCTCGACGGGCTGGAGGGGCTGCACTTCCACGCGCTCTGCGAGCAGAACAGCGACGCGCTGGAAGCGACGCTGCGGGCGTTCGAGGAGCGGTTCGGTCGTTATCTGGAGGGGTTGCGCTGGGTGAACTTCGGCGGTGGCCACCACATCACCCGGGCCGATTACGCTGTCGAGCGGCTGGTGCGGGTGCTGCGCGAGTTCAGGGGGCGCCATCCGCATCTCGCGGTCTACCTGGAGCCGGGGGAGGCGATTGCCCTCAACACCGGCTACCTGGTGTGCAGCGTACTGGATATCGTCGAGAACGACGGCCCCATCGCGATTCTGGACACCTCGGCGACGGCGCACATGCCGGACGTGCTGGAGATGCCGTATCGGCCCGAGATCATCGGCGGTGCCCAGCCCGGCGAGAAAGCCCATACCTATCGCCTGGGCGGGACGACCTGCCTGGCCGGCGACGTGATCGGTGATTATGCCTTCGACCGTCCGCTCGAGATCGGCGACCGGCTAGTGTTCACCGACATGGCTCACTACACCATGGTCAAGACCACCACCTTCAACGGCATTCGCCTGCCGTCGATCTGCCGGATCGACGAGAGTAGCCGGGAGGTGCGCACCGTCAGGA
Organism: Salinicola sp.; assembly: GCF_982684285.1. Lineage (NCBI taxonomy): Bacteria > Pseudomonadati > Pseudomonadota > Gammaproteobacteria > Oceanospirillales > Halomonadaceae > Salinicola > Salinicola sp. Next base: position 2,223 of record NZ_CEXLVS010000323.1, read on the forward strand.
CCTTTGGCTACGTGGACTACATGCAGCGGTTGAGTTGATGCGCCCTGCCTTGCCTCCGGGCCCCGCAACGCGGGGCCTTTTCATGATTCGATGGGCGTACGTGGCTCGGGAGGGAGCGGCCGGGCAGACTGATATTGGGTGATGATATCCAGTAGCTCCTGCCCGAATCCGGGCAGGATGTGGTCGTCGCGGATCAGGATGCTGCGTTCGCGGTATGCCCAGGCGTCGCTCAGGTGACGTACGCTCAAGCGCATGTGGCTCCGATAACGTAGCGCGCAGGACTCCGGAAGAATTCCCACCCCGACGCCGGCTTCGATCATGCGGCACGCCGATTCGAAACCGAATACCTGAATTCTGACCGGCAACGGCTTGCCCAACTCCAGCGCCTTTCTCTCCAGATAATGAAACAGGGTGCTGCCCTCGTGCAGCGTGACATGCGGATAATCCAGCGCGTCCTCGTAGGTGATCTCCTGGCGTGCGGTCAGGGGGTGATCGAGCGGTGTCGCCAGCACGAGCCTGTCCTGGCTGAAGGGGAGTGTCTTCAGCCGTGAGGGCACCTCGACCCCCACCATGATGCCGAGAATGCCCATGTCCGCGGTGCCGTCGAGCACGCCGCGAACGATATCGCTGGTCATCCGCTCCTGGAGATCCACGGTGATACCGGGACGGGCGGCAAGAAAGTCGGCCAGTACCTCGGGCATGAACTCGATGACCGCGGTCGTGTTGGCGAAGATCCGCAGATGTCCGGCAGCGTCGCTGGCGTAGCCGGAGAACTCGCTTTTGACACGCTCGACCTGACGCAGGATGAGATGGGCGTGCTGCAGTAGCCGCTCCCCGGCCGGCGTCAGCTCGACGCCCTGGCTGCTGCGGTAGAACAGGCGGCTTTCCAGCTGCGCCTCGAGCGACTTGACCCTGGCACTGACCGCGGCCGTCGAGAGATGCGCGCGCAGGGCGCCGGCCGTCAGGCTCTTCGCCTCCGCCACGTGGACGAAGATACGCAAGTCCGCGAGATCGAAATGCATTGGGATCGGTTCCTTCGGTGCGACGCGTATCTGGGCAAGGACTCGAGGATCTCGTGCTCGCCGACAGGCTCCACCCATTGCCGAGGCGTATCGCGCTCGTTGGATAGGCGCAGCAGCTCGGCTCTGCAGCAAGCCATGCTTTCGATCCTAACAGCTGGAGCAAAAGGAAGGGGAGCCTTGATGCCTGTTGCGAGAACAAAACAGGCGGTTAGTGCGGTGGCGTGAGCGCCAGGCTCGGGCGGTTTTCACCCGGGTTCGATGACCGCAAGGCTTGATCGGCCCGACACTAGCGGAGGCTTTCTACAGTCCACGTACTACAGTCAACGTACTACATTCCACGCAGTCCGTCTGGGAGCTGCCGGGCAACCGGGTCGTGGAGAGGGCCGGAGGAACCGGCCCTGCTCCGTCTCTCAGATCTGGCCGAGATACTGCATCTGGCCGCGCAAGTCTGTCGGGACGTCTTCCAGCAGCACGACATTCAATTGGGAGCCGCCGCCGTCATTCAGCTCGGAGACACTCTCTCCCAGTGTCACGTCGATCTGGTCGGGGCTCAGTGTGTACATGGAGCCCGAGAAGGGGTCGACGATGAACCAGCCGATCAAGCCACCGAAG
>NZ_CEXLVS010000324.1:0-3810 GCF_982684285.1 Salinicola sp.
CGCGCAGTGCCACCCGGCCGCTGCGGCACGACAGTGGCGCCAGGACCAGCGTCAGGATGGCCAATGCGATCGTCGACAGAATGACGACGAGGGCGCCAAGCGACCCGTTGACCCCTGTGAGCGGCGTGAAATAGGCATAGAGTGCCACGGCGAGCCCGGCGAGCGAGCCCAGGAGCATGACGATGATGCCCGGCCTGAATGATCCAGATTGCGACATGAAGTTTTTTTCTCCTGATGAGAGCGGTTTTGCGCGCCTGGCGGTCGTCTTCCCGATCCGATATGGGATCGGGCCGGAAAGACCACATCGAGAGCGCTTGGTGACGGGCCGTGCGTGCATGCACTCCCTGCGCCAGGCCGGCCAAAGTATAGAATATTTTAGATCGTTAACCCCAGGCCGATTGGCTTGGCTCCAGGTCCCGAGAGACATTCGGGGGGCTCTCGACGGCCGGGGCGCGCAGGGGTGGCGGGGACGCCTGGCGTGTGGGACCGGTCACGCTGCCCGCCGGGAGCGGAGCGTCGGGTTTGCCGGGGAGCGAGGCCAGCCAGCATAATGGCGGGCCGTCACGCCGCGCAGAGACACGCTGTATGGAATCGTTCAACACCATCGGCCTGATCGGCCGCCTGGGTAGCGACAAGGTGGTCGAGACGCTCAAGCGTCTGGTGATCTTCCTCGAACGTCGTGGTCTCGACATCGTGATCGAGGATCGTACTGCCGCGCTGCTGCAGGGACACGGCCATGACGAGGCCCGCCGCCGCGAGCTGGGCACGCTCTGCGACCTGGTGATCGTGGTGGGGGGCGACGGCAGCCTGCTGGGCGCTGCGCGGGCGCTGTGCCACAGCGGGACGCCGGTGCTCGGCATCAACCGCGGCCGGCTGGGGTTTCTGACCGACATCTCGCCGGACGAGGTGGAGCAGAAGGTCGCCGAGGTTCTGGAAGGGCAGTACGACAGCGAGCGACGCTTCCTGCTCGAGGCGGAACTCTATCGCGGCGAGCGGCTGATCGGCTCCGGCTCCAGTCTCAACGATGTCGTCGTGCATCCCGGCAAGGCGGCCCGGATGATCGAGTTCGAGCTGTTCGTCGACGACCGCTTCGTCTACTCCCAGCGCTCCGATGGCCTGATCATGGCGACCCCGACCGGCTCCACCGCCTATGCGCTGTCGGGAGGCGGGCCCATCGTGCATCCGGGGCTCGAGGCCATCACGCTGGTGCCGATGTTCCCGCACACGCTCTCCAGCCGGCCGATCGTGATCGACGCCGCCAGCGAGATTCGCGTCCATATCGGCGATATCAACCAGGCCTATCCCCACGTCAGTTGCGACGGTCAGACCCGGGTCGTCTGCAAGCCCGACGATGTGCTCTATGTGCGCCGTCAGGCCGAGCGGCTGACGTTGATTCACCCGCGTGGACACAGTTTCTTCGAGGCCTGCCGCTCCAAGCTGGGCTGGAGCAGCAGGCTGGGAGACTGACATGGCCCAGGACGATGGTGTCGACGGCTACGATCTGATCGGGGACGTGCACGGTTGCGGACACACCTTGATACGCCTGCTCGAGGCGCTGGGCTATCGGGCAGAGGACGGGGTCTTTCGTCACCCGCGCCGCCGCGTGATCTTTCTGGGCGATCTGATCGATCGCGGTCCCAGCATCCGGCTGGCGGTTTCGGTGGCCAAGCGCATGGTCGACGCCGGCGAAGCCCATATCGTGATGGGCAATCATGAGGTCAACGCCCTGGCCTACTGTCACCAGGCACCGAGCGACAGCGAGCGCGAGTGGCTACGGGATCATACCCCGCGCAACAATCGGATCATCGGTCGCACCCTGGAGCAGTTTCACGCCTTTCCGCTGGAGTGGGAGACCTGCCTCTCCTGGTTCATGACACTGCCGCTCTGCCTCGACCTGGGGGGATTGCGGGTGGTCCACGCATGCTGGGACGAGCCGCTGATCGCCGCCTTCCTGGCGCGCCGCCCCGATGCCCGTATCGATCGCGACTTTCTGGTCGAGTCGGTCCAGCACGGCAGCCTGGCGCAGCGTATCCTGGACCGTCTGACACGCGGCACCCAGCTGCCGTTGCCGCCGGGGGTGGAGATCCGCTCCGGAGATGGCTTCACGCGACGCTCGTTCCGCACCCATTTCTGGTGCCGGAACCCGCGCACCTACGGCGACGTGGTGTTCCAGCCCGACAATCTGCCGCTGGGGCTCGAGGATCGCCCCTTGAGCGCCGGCGAGCGGGAGCGCTTGAGCTACTACCCGGAATCGGCGCCGCCGCTGTTCGTGGGCCACTACTGGTGCAAGGGGGTACCGGCGCTGCCGCGGGCGAACATCGCCTGTCTCGACTACAGCGCGGTAAAGTACGGTCGGCTGGTGGCCTACCGCTGGGAGGGAGAGGAGCGGCTCGATGCCAACCGTTTCGTCTGGGTCGACGTCGAGAGGGAGGGCGCGCGCGGTTGAGGGCGCGAGCTTGGTCCCTGCGATTTTTGCATTTTTTTACAATGATTCTAGCGATTGATTTGCCGGGATTTTATGACGGCGTCGGCGCCAATCGGGAAAAAATTGGGATTTTTTCCCTTCGCCGAGGAACTCCGCCCGGCGGATACCCTCAAAGTCAGTGTTCCCTTGAATGATCCCTTGCTCTTATCCGGCGGCCTTCCGCCGGATTTTTCTTTTTCTGGTCTGTAGAATGGCGGCGTCGAACGACCATCGACATCGTCGAGCCCCGGGCCGTCTGCCCGGCGGCCTCGGTGTCGTCGATTCGCTTCGACGCTTTCTCGATAATCGGGTCGGACCTTCCCCATGTACAAGTTAATCGAACTGCCCGGCGATCTGGATACGCGTCCGCTCCGACAGGCGATGTGGGCCCATCACATCGGCCACCGCTTCACGCAGCAGGCCGATCTGCAGGTGCTGTGGCTGGCGGACCCCGAGCAGCGGAACGAGGCGGCGCGGCTGATCGAGCTGTGGCATCGCGGCGAGCTGGAGACGTCGGCTGCCCCGTCGGCACCTCGTCGGCGGCCCAGCATCACCGGCCAGGCTTTTGGTCAGGCCCCGCTCGCGGCAGGGCTGATCGCCGCCTGCGTGGCGGTCTTTCTCTGCATGACGTTTGCCGGCGACGCCATCGTCCGCGCTTTCACCATCGTGCCTCTCGAGGTGATGGGGCGCCGGCTGGTGCCAGGCGACATCGTCTCCGACACCCTGGCCGGCGGCCAGGTATGGCGGCTGTTCACGCCGGCGTTGTTGCACTTCGGCTGGATGCACCTGATCTTCAACATGCTGTGGGTGTGGTATTTCGGCCGGCAGGTGGAGTCGATCCAGGGCTGGCGCCGGCTGGGCCTCATCGTCGTCGTGGCGGCGCTGTTCTCGAATCTGGCCCAATACTTCACCGGCACCGTGCTGTTCGGGGGAATGTCCGGCGTCGACTATGCGCTGCTCGGCTACGTCTGGCTGATGTCCCGTCGCCGGCCCGAGAGCGGCCTCTTCGTGCCCCAGATGCTGATGGTCTTCATGCTGGGCTGGATGGTCTTTACCATGACCGGCCTGGGCGATGCCTTCGGCTTCGGCAACGTCGCCAACGAGGCGCATCTGGGGGGACTGCTGATCGGGTTGATCATGGGCTGGTTCGCCAGCCGCAACGCATCGGGAGGCGCCGGCCACGACGCCTCGGGAGACAGGAAATGAGCGAGATGAATTTCGACCGCATGGTCGCGCAGATGACGCCGGAGATGTACCAGAACTTCAAGCAGGCCATCGAGCGTCGCAAATGGCCGGACGGCCGCCGGCTCAGCGCCGAGCAGACCGAACTCTGCATGGAGGCCGTG
>NZ_CEXLVS010000325.1:0-3809 GCF_982684285.1 Salinicola sp.
GTCGGGGTCGGAAGCGTGAAAACCGCAGGCGATATTGGCGCAATCGACGAAGGGCATCGCCTGTTCGTCGAGCCCCAGCGCCCAGTTGCCGAAACTTTCACCCATGTCGCAGTTGAGCAGGGGCGCGCGCATCGCATTACCTCGTATCGTTGTTGTAGGGAGCCGGGCACGGGAGTCCAGCGGACGAGTCCGTCGGAGGAGCCATTCGGCAAAGCCGTCAGGAAGGCTTTTCACCAGCGTGCCGTGGACAGTGGGCGTCCCGGAGACGCCTTACCGCACTTTAAGAAACCGCCAGCCGCAGGGTCCAATCGTTTTTCGCGATGCGCAGTATCGGCACAATCTTTCATTCCCATGGCACGATGCCGGTGGATGGATGCCGGAGAGTTGACGTTCACGACGCCGCGCCGAAGAATCGGCCATCCCCTTTCGAGTGCTTGAATACCTAGCGTCTTTTGAATATCTAGCGCTTTTTGAATACCTAGAGAGAACCCCATGTTCGACTTCAAGGAGCTCGAAGCCTTCGTCTGGGTCGTCAGGCTGGGCTCGTTTCGCAAGGTGGCAGCGCGCCTGCACCTGACCCAGCCATCGATCTCCGACCGCATCACCCGGCTGGAAGCGGCGGTCGGAGAGTCGTTGCTGGACCGCAGTGCCCGGCCGGTGCAGCCGACGCTGCGCGGCCGGGAGTTCTACGCCCATGCAGAACGCCTGCTGGACAGTCGCGAGGAGGCGCTGCAGCTGTTCCAGAATCAGGAGGACTTCTCCGGCACGCTGCGGCTCGGGGTCATCGAGACCATCGCCCACAGCTGGTTCAGCACCTTCCTGACCCAACTGGCCGAACGGCACCCGCAGCTCACCATCGAACTGACCGTCGACATCTCGCCGTTTCTCCACCAGCGCCTGGCGGACAACGATCTCGACATGATCTTCGCCATGGACGGCGTCGCCCCCGGCCTCTCGGTGACGCAGTTGCCGTTGGCCACCTACGAGATGGGCCTGTTCGTGGCACCACAGCATGCCGAGCGCCTGCGTCAGGGTGGCGCATCGGCGCTATCCCGCCTGCCGTTCGTCTCGTTCAGCAAGCTGGCACGCCCCTATGGCGAGCTCGTGGCCTATCTGGCCGAACTCGGCATCGACGATCCCAAGATCCACTGCGCCACCACGCTGATGACCATCGTCCGCATGAGCATCGACGGCGTCGGCATCGGCTCGCTACCGGTCTCGACGGTGTCGGACGCCTGCGAGCGCGGCGAGCTGTTGCGGTTGGCGCTGCCCACGCCGCTACCGGCGATGTTCTACGACGCGATCTGGCGTACCAGCAGCTATCCCAGCTTCTGCCGGGGGGTCACCCGACTCGCCCAGGAGTGCGCTGCCCGCTACGCCGCGGAACATCCCCGCGATCCCGTCGGTGACGGGCAGTGGGAAGCGGTGAAAGTCTGGCCCGATAGTTTGGATAAGAATTAACGATTTGACGCCGTCGCCGGCCGACTTGAAGAATGCAGAGGTGCCATGTCCCGGTCACGACCCCTTTCAATAACAAGCGGCGTGCAGGAAGACCTTCTCAATAACAAACGGAATCCAACGATGCGCATACCCTATGTTCAGCTGTTGACGATCGCCGTGGCGGGATCGCTCGCCGTCGCGACGCCGGCACTCGCCGACCAGTGGAACCTCGCCTCTCCCTATGGCGATGCCAGCTTCCACACCCAGAACACCAAGCAGTTCGCCGAGGATGTCGCCGACGCGACGGATGGCGAGCTGACCATCACCGTGCACAGCGGCGGCTCACTGATCAGCCACGCGGAGATCAAGCCATCGGTGCGCCGCGGCACCGTCCAGGCCGGCGAGATATTCCTCTCCACGCTCTCCAACGAATCGCCGATCTACGAAGTCGACACCCTGCCTGGCCTGGCCGGCAGCTACGCCGATGCCTACGATCTGTGGCAGGCCTCCAAGCCGATCATCACCGAGCTCTTCGCCAAGGAAGGATTGATGCCGCTGTACGCCGTGCCGTGGCCGGCACAGGGCATCTACACCGATTTCGAGCTGACCGATGCCTCCCAGTTCGAGGGGCTGCGGGTCCGCGCGCCGAACATCAACACCCAGCGCTTCGTCGAGAACCTGGGCGGCATCCCGACCCAGACCGAAGAAGCCGATATCCCCACCGCGTTCAGCACCGGGCGCGTCGACGCCATGATCACCTCGGTCTCCACCGGCAAGTCGATGTCGGCGTGGGACTACGTGTCGAACTACAGCGATGCCAACCTGTGGCTGCCGAAGAACATCGTCTTCGTCAACAAGCGCGCCTTCGACCGCCTCGATGACGCCACGCAGAAGGCCGTTCTCGACGCCGCGGCCAAGGCCGAGCAGCGCGGCTGGCAGATGAGCAAGGAAGACGCCGCGGAGAGTGCCAAGGCCCTCGAATCCCACGGCATCACCGTGAGCGAGCCCAGCGATGCCCTCCAGCAGCAGCTGAAAGCCGCCGGACAGAAGCTGTTCGAAGACTGGCAGGCGCGCGCCGGCGATCAGGCCCAGCAGCTGGTCGATCGCTACCGCGAACGCCAGGCCAAGCAGAGCCAGTAACGTTCGGTACGACGGCCCGCCTCGCCGCGGGCCTCGTACGCCGTAGACTTCCTTCACTCACACCCGGTGAGTCTCCGCCATGACCTTCAGACTGAATCCGCTCTACCGGCTGGGCGCCTGGGGCGCCGCGGCCTGCATGCTGGCGATCTGCGCCATGGTCACCTTTCAGGTACTGCTGCGCTGTCTCGACGCCGCGCTGGTACTGGTAGGCGCCAGCCGCCTCGGCTACGAGATCAGCGGCGTCTCGGAGATCGCTTCCTACCTGCTGGTCGGCGCCACCTTCCTGAGCCTCGCCTACACCTTCACCCATCACGCCCATATCCGCGTCACGCTGGTCATCGCCCGACTGCCGGCGGCGATCCGGGTCTGGTGCGAAGTGGCGTGCCTGGCGATCGCCCTGGCACTCAGCGCCCTGCTCAGTTGGCAGGTGATCGGCCTGATCCAGGAGAGCCTCGACTACGGCGACGTCTCCTCGGGGCTGATGGCGATTCCGCTATGGATCCCCCAGGCCGTCCTGGTCGTCGGCCTCGCGCTGCTGTGTCTGGCCATTCTGGAAGCGCTGTCGAGCACGCTAAGGCAAGCCGTGACGGCCCCCTCGCGCTACGCGGCCCCCGGCGACGACGACGGCGTTGGCGACAACGACAGCTTCGGCGGCGAGTGACTTTTCGCTCCAACAACCAGCGAGGAAGCGCTGAATAAATCGGCGAGCGGGATGAAGAGCAAGGCGCACGGAGCGAAGAAGACGAGACATAACATGGGGTTAGGCGAGTCTTCCAGCACCGCGTAACGCAGCACTTCGCCCGCGCAGACATTTATAGGCTGCTTCCCTGAACCGAGGATTCGACTCGTGCTCACGCTCAGTCTTGCAACGCTTTTTACCCTGGCGATTCTGCTCGGCGGCGGCGTGTGGATCGCCTTCGCCCTGCTCGGCACCGGCTGGATCGCGCTGACCTTTTTCACGAGCTTCGAGGTCGGCCCCATTCTCGCCTCCGACTTCTGGGGCGCCAGCTATGGCTGGGAACTGACCGCTCTGCCTATGTTCGTGTGGATGGGCGAGATCCTGTTCCGCTCCGGGCTTGCCGACAACATGTTCCGCGCCCTGTCGCCCTGGCTCAACCGTCTACCCGGCCGGCTGCTGCACTCCAATATCATCGGCAGCGGGCTGTTCGCCGCCCTCTGCGGCTCCTCCGCCGCGACCTGCGCCACCGTCGGCAAGATGACCCTCCCGG
>NZ_CEXLVS010000326.1:0-3807 GCF_982684285.1 Salinicola sp.
TAACGATGAACGTGATCAGTAGGGTGAGCCAGAAGTAGAGATTCCAGATCGCCATCAGGTCGAGCGTTCTGGCGACGATGATCATGAAGGTGGCCGAGACGGTCGAGAAACCCGTGGCGATGATGGCCGCTTCACGCGCCGAATATCGTCCGGCCCGGTACACCCGGTTGGTAATCAGCAGCCCGATCGAGTAACTGCCGACGAAAGACGCCACCGCGTCGATTGCCGATCGTCCCGGCGTACGCCATAGCGGACGCATCAACGGCTGACATAGCACGCCGACGCTCTCCATGAGCCCGTAGTTGATCAGCAACGCCAGAAAGACTGCGCCGACGGGAACGATCAAGCCCACCGAGATCACCAGTTTATCGAACAGAAAAGGCAGCATGTCCGGTGCGAACAGTGCCTCTGGGCCGATACCGCTGATCGCCATGCCCGCGACCAGCGTGCCCATCACCTTGAAGAGCGTCAGAACGGCTTCGGTTCGGCTCTGGCGCCAGCGTCCGGTGTAGAGCGGATGGATGGCCCCGGCGACGATAACGGCCAGCGCGAGTAAATTGACGCTGGAGCCAAGCCCATGACGAATGGCCGTCACCAGATGATCGAGCAGTATCGTGCGGGTACCGGCGATCGATATCGGAACGAAGAAGATGAGAATGCCGAGGGCGCTCGGCATGATCATTTTTGCCCGTGTCCGCAGCTTGGGCTCGAAAGGCTTGTCGGTCGCATCCATCGTTGTTCCCGTTGTCGATTATTGTATTGGCGAGCGTGGGTATCGTTGCGTGGGGCCTCAGGCGAGTGTTTTGAGCAATGCACCCAGTTCGCGTCGATTGACGTCATCCAGCGCATGCCGGCGATCACGGATTTGCCAGTGACCGGCGACCATGACGTCGCGAATCTGCGAGCGGGCCCCCCCGAACAGCCAACGCCCGAGGCGTGAAGCGTCGTCGCTGGCGGCGAGATCGGGATCTTGCCCATCGAGCACGAGCCAGTCGGCGCGCTTGCCGACCGCCAATTCTCCAATCGGCTGCCCCGAGGCGAGGGCGCCGCCGGTCACCGCCTTTCGGTAGAGCCAATCGCCTACCCCTCTCCGCTCGACGTCGTGCAGTACGTTCCTCCGGTGTGTCATCAGACGCTGACCGTATTCGAGCCAACGCAGCTCCTCGACCACATTCCGCGAGACGTGACTGTCCGAGCCGATGCCCCAGCGCCCGTCTAGCTCAGCGTAACGCGCCGCGGGGAAGACGCCGTCGCCGAGGTTGGCTTCGGTGGTGGGGCAGAGACCGACCACGGCACCGCTGGCGGCAATACCCCGCACTTCGGCGTCGTCGAGATGGGTGGCATGAATCAGACACCACCTTGAATCGAGCTCGACGTTGTCCAGCAGCCACTGGACGGGACGTTGGCCGCTCCAGGCGATGCTTGCCTCGACCTCTTTCACCTGTTCGGAGATGTGGATGTGACGCGGGCCGGCGGGATTGGCTGCAAGCACCGTTTCGATCTCCTCGAGCGTCACCGCGCGGAGCGAGTGCAGCGCCGTGCCCAGGCACAGACGCGGGTTCTCGGAGCACCGTGGTGTGAGCTGCGCCAGTAATTCGAGGTAGGTGTCCGGCGAGTGGATGAAACGCCGCTGGCCGTGGCTGGGTGGTTGACCGCCAAAATCGCTGTGGGCGTAGAGTACCGGCAGCAAGGTCATGCCGATTCCACTGGCATCCGCCGCTTCCAGCAAGGCATGCGACATCGTCGCCGGGTCGGCATAGGCGTGGCCCTGCGGATCGTGATGCAGATAGTGGAACTCGCCGACTTGGGTGTAGCCCCCTCTGAGCAGCTCGACGTAGAGTGCGCGGGCGATAACGCCCACGTCTTCAGGTGTGAGGCGATCCACCAGGCCATACATGTGGTTACGCCAGCTCCAGAAACTGTCCGCCTTGTCAGAGGCGATCTCGGCGACACCGGCCATGGCGCGCTGAAAGGCGTGAGAGTGGAGGTTGGGCATGCCGGGCAGCACGGGTCCGCCGAGGCGTTCCGCCTCGTCTGCAGTGGCATCGGCGGTCACGTTGTCGATGAATCCTCGATCATCGACACGGATCCGGACGTCGTGTCGCCATCCGTCGGGCAGTAGCGCGGCAGTGGCGAAGTAGGTCTTTGGCATCCCGGGTCCCTTTGGTGCAGTTTATTGTATATACATATAGCGTGTCCGGTGACAGGATTCAAGCGTCTCGATCTGCATCGTTTTGGTGCGTTTAGCGCCCGTATTTGCACCATTGTTGGAGAAATCAGGAATCCCCCCGATTTTTGATGACACACTTGGCTGCCGACGTTTGACAGGGTAATGTATATACATATTCAATGGTAGAGCTCGCCGTCTCGGCCAACGTTCTCGTCCCGTTATCGACTGCCCGGAGTACTCATGACTCATTCTCGTTTTCGTGATATCGACATTCGCGCCCCCCACGGTTCGACGTTGACTGCCAAGAGCTGGTTGACCGAGGCGCCGATGCGCATGCTGATGAACAACCTCGACCCGGACGTGGCCGAGAACCCGAAGGAACTGGTCGTCTATGGCGGCATCGGCCGCGCGGCACGCGATTGGGAATGTTTCGATGCGATCGTTGCCACGCTGAAAACGCTCGAGACGGATGAAACGCTGTTGGTGCAGTCGGGCAAGCCGGTCGGCGTGTTCAGGACGCATGCCGATGCGCCGCGGGTTCTGATTGCCAACTCCAACCTGGTTCCACACTGGGCCGACTGGGAGCATTTCAACGAGCTCGATGCCAAGGGGCTGATGATGTACGGCCAGATGACCGCGGGCTCGTGGATCTACATCGGCTCCCAGGGCATCGTTCAAGGGACCTACGAGACGTTCGTCGAGGCCGGGCGCCAGCATTACGACGGCAGGCTCGCCGGGCGCTGGATCCTGACGGCGGGGCTCGGCGGGATGGGCGGCGCGCAGCCGCTGGCGGCAACGTTGGCGGGCGCCTGTTCGCTCAACATCGAGTGCCAGCAATCACGTATCGACTTCCGCCTGCGTACGCGCTATGTCGACGAACAGGCGGAAGATCTGGACGATGCCCTGGCCCGGATAGAGCGCTACACCGCCGAAGGCAAGGCGGTTTCCATCGCCCTGCACGGTAATGCGGCTGAAATTCTGCCTGAACTGGTACGCCGTGGCGCACGCCCGGACATGGTCACCGACCAGACCAGTGCCCACGATCCGCTCAACGGTTACCTGCCTGCCGGTTGGCGCTGGGAGGATTATCGCGCGCGTGGCAAGACCGAGCCGCAGGCGGTGGTCAAGGCGGCCAAGGCGTCGATGGTCGAACATGTGCGCGCCATGCTGGCGTTTGCCGAGCAGGGTATCCCCACCTTCGACTACGGCAATAACATCCGCCAGATGGCGCAGGAGGAGGGCGTTGCCAACGCCTTCGACTTCCCAGGCTTCGTTCCCGCCTATATCCGGCCGCTGTTCTGCCGGGGCATTGGCCCGTTCCGCTGGGCCGCGCTGTCCGGCGATCCGCAGGACATCTACAAGACCGATGCCAAGGTGAAGGAACTGATTCCCGATGACGCGCACCTGCATCGCTGGCTCGACATGGCACGAGAGCGCATCAGCTTCCAGGGGCTGCCGGCGCGTATCTGCTGGGTGGGTCTGGGCCTGCGCGAGAAGCTGGGGCTGGCGTTCAATGAAATGGTGCGCAGCGGCGAGCTCTCCGCGCCAGTGGTCATCGGACGGGACCATCTCGACTCCGGTTCGGTGGCCAGCCCCAACCGGGAAACCGAGAGCATGAAGGATGGCTCTGACGCCGT
>NZ_CEXLVS010000327.1:0-3802 GCF_982684285.1 Salinicola sp.
ATGCCCCGGTCGGTCGCGACGCGTGTCGGAAACGTGACGATCTCAGCCATGGGACAGCTCCTTGTGTTGGTCGCGATCGACACCGCCATGCAGGCGCGCGTTACGGCCAGCGGCGTACCCCCGGGCCATTGCCCGCTGATCGTCACGGCGTTGACCGCGGTCGATGGCCTCCATCGCCTCGAGCTGGGGATAGAAGCGCTGCTGGAAGTGCGCGATCGCCGCGACAGACGCCTCCGTCTTCTGCACCGGGACGATGTGCTCATACGCCCCGGCGACCCATGCCAGCGCATAGGCGTCTGCCCGACGGATCTTGGTGACGCGCTTCGCGCGCTTGTGCATGCCGCTCAGGAACGCCTTGCGATCGCTGATCAGCTGACGCTGCAGCACCTCGAAGGCATACGCCGCGATGCGTACCTGACTCGCCTCGCCGAGGAAGGCGAAGTACCCCTGCCAGCTCTCGAACGTAGGACGCGGTTCGTAGACCGTGGCGGTACCGAAGGCGGCATTGATCAGGCTGGCCAGATGATCGAGCCAGCGCGGCGGCTTACGCCCAGTTGGCGACTTGACGGCCACACGGTCGATGGTCGATGCCGCGACATCGATTTCACTGACGCCGTACTCGTCCATCAGATGCTGCGCCTGACGCAGGGCCGTTCCGGCCTCGTGCTCGTTGGCAGAGCGCGATAGCGCCAGGCAGCGCTCGATCTTGCGAAGGATGCGATCGGGAGTCATTGGACACCTCCCGCCGCACCGTTGGGAAAAGGTGCCGGGCGCATCCCGTGGTAGGTTGAAAACGCTCCCCAAGAGCACATCTCAACACTGGCCACAGGAGGCCCGACATGACGGAAAAAGCGGAATTTGTCTATCGAGTGAATTACGAGATGGAGACCTCGCACGGTCAAAGTGAACCACTGAGAATCCTGAAACGAACAGATCACTTGCTTTACAAGCTCGCAGAACCACCCGTCATTCCTCGACAAGGCGAATACGTCGCCTTCAAGGACGATCTGTTGTCGACTGATATCGAATGGCTGAAAGTGAAGAACGTGTTTCATGGCATCACTCCTGGCCCACTCGGGGATCTACAACATCACTGGGTGACCGTCCTGCTAACTGCTGACGAATCCATTCCGGAGTGATACCAAGAAATGCCAGGACCTCTCTGACATCACCGTTGAGAACGATCATCTGATCGACGCTTAACGCACATCGACCGCGCATACCCGGAAACGCGTCGTGTGCGCGGTACCAATGCCGTGTGCAGCTGGGCAGGCTGTAGATAGGCTCATCCGAGGTGCTCATCGGCAGCATCAGGTCAGCCAGCAGGCCTCTCGCTCGAGGGCTCAAGTCATTGATGGCTGGGTTGGAGTTATCCTTCATACCTCACCCTCCTCATGTCGCTGAACCCTACGTAGGCGTGCCAGCACGTTCTTCTCGGCACGCGCGTCGCTGGGTGAAAAACCGGTGAAGACGGGCGGGCAGCCCGGCTTGACGAAACGAACGTGACCGCCACGTGTGCGCTCAACGTTCCAGCCATGGGTCACGGCGTAACGCACTACACGCTTCAAGGCGCGGGTCGAGCAGCGGATCGGGAGTGCGTCAGGCATGAGGCACCTCCCCGATGAATTGATCGGTGTGATCAAGCTGCTGACGAAACAGATCCAGTTGGCCTTCAAGCGAACGGATCAGTCGCTCTCGTTCACCTCGAAGCAGTCGACATTCGCGGTTGAGCCGCGCAAGTTCGTCGCGTTTTTCAGCGAGGCGAGTTTCGAGATGGAGTAGTTCCTGGGCTGCACTGTTCATGACCGCCCCTCCTGTACCTGTTTCCACGCCAAAGACTCGAACCGAGTGCTCGAGCCCACGAACGTCAGGTGCACCGTGCCGGTGGGACCGTTGCGCTGCTTGCCGATGATCAGCTCAGCCAGTCCCTTGTTATCGGGGTTATCGGTGTTGTAGACCTCATCGCGGTAGACGAACCCGATGACGTCGGCGTCCTGCTCGATCGCGCCGGAATCGCGCAGATCGGCCATGCAGGGCCGCTTGTTAGGGCGATTTTCGAGTGTCCGGTTGAGTTGCGAGAGCGCCACCACCGGGCAGTTGAGATCCTTGGCGGTGGCTTTGAGAATCCGCGAGATCGCGGAAATCTCGTTGTTGCGGTTCTCACAGCCCGGCTCCTCGAGCAGCTGCAGGTAGTCGATGAGGATGAGGGCCGGCTTGCCATGGCGGCGCATCAGCCGACGGGCACGAGACTTGAGTGAGGTTGCGGAGAGCCCACTGGAGTCGTCCACGAACAGGCGCTCCTCGAAGCCGAGTATGCGGTTTGTGGCGGAGGTCAGCTTCTCCCAGCCCCCATCGTCGAGCTGCCCTGAGCGCAGCTTGCTCAGATCCAGCCGTCCCATGCTTGCCATCAGGCGCAGCATCAACTGCTCCTCCGGCATCTCGAGCGAGAAAACGAAGATCGGTGCCGTGGCCAACTCGGCGCGACCCGCCGTGGCAACCAGTGCATTCTCGACGAGGTTCATCCCCAAGGTCGTCTTGCCCATCGACGGGCGGCCGGCGAGGACGATTAGATCGGAGTCTTGCCAGCCGCAGGTGAGCGCATCGAGATCCTGGTAGCCGGTCGGCGTGCCAGTAATGCCGTCCTTGGCGTTGAAGGCGCGATCGATGGTATCGATCGCTGCCGTCAGTGCCGGACGTATGCCGGTTTCCTTGCCCTGCCGATTTTCAGCCAGCTCGAACAGTTGACGCTCGGTGGCTTCGATCAAAGCCTGACTGAGCTGCTGCCCATCCAGCGCCCGCTGACTGAGATCGCGCCCCATGTTGGCCAGTTGCCGACGACGCTGATGCTCGCGAACGATGCCGGCATAGGCGACCACATTGGTTGCCGACGGTGTGTTTCGGGCCAGCTCGGCCAGGTAGGACAAGCCGCCGCAGGTCTCGAGATTCCCATCGCGCTCCAACACTTCGGAGAGCGTCACCACATCCAGCGGCTTTTCGTCATGGGATAGCGCTTCCATCGCCTTGAAGATCAGCCGGTGCGGGTAGTGATAAAACGCGCCGGCATCGACGATTTCGCAGATGTCATCCCACTTGGTGTTATCGAGCATCAACGCGCCCAGCGTGGACTGCTCGGCCTCGATGCTATGCGGTGGCAGAAGCCCCATGGCCTCGGCTTCGGCGGATGCCGGGGATGCGGCTTCAATGGACATGACCACCCCCCGATTTTCCAGTGCCGGATTTACCGCTCGGAGCATTGGTGCCCACCGCGCGGATGGCATCGGCCCACTCGGGATAGAGATCGATGGCCACGGCCTTGAGCTGGTCGGCACAGGCCGGTGACTTGCGGCTGTATGGCTTGCGCGGCTCGACCCGGTGAACGGGCAAGCCCTGCAACGCTGCCGAACGATAGGCGGAGAGATTGACCAGCGGCGTCTCGAGCACGCTAATGCCGTGATCTTCGACCTCGGCATACATGGTTCGGATACTGTTGGCGATGTCGCGGGCATCGCGCAGTTGGTCGGTCATCTTGTTGAGCAGGATGGAGACCGGCGGCACCTCGAAACGGGTATAGCGTGCCAGCTCGCGCAGCTCGTTGAGCATGCCCTGAGTGCCGCGCACGAATTCGCGGGCGGTGAGCAATTCGGGAACGATGGGAGAGATCAGCCGATCGGCGGCCATGACGGCCATCTCGAGAATCACCGATCGCGCACCCTGAGTGTCTATCAGGATGGCGTCATAGCGAACGGCGAAGCGATCGAGGAGGTCAATCAGCCGGAAACGACCATTAGGGGCGATGAGCAAC
>NZ_CEXLVS010000328.1:0-3797 GCF_982684285.1 Salinicola sp.
TTAGCTCTTAGCTCTTAGCCCGTAGCCCGTAGCCCGTAGCCCGTAGCCCGTAGCCCGTAGCCCGGATTGTCCTTCTTCCCGCTTCCAGGCGCGAAGCGCCGCTCTTACCGCTTACAGCTCCCCGAAGGGGATTTATGACCAAAGTCGATTTCTACATCCTGCCCGATACCACGCTGGAAGCGCGGTTGAGCTTCGCCTGTCGACTGGCGGAGACGATCTATCGCAAGGGTTATCAGCTGCATATCCATACCCAGGACGAAACCATGGCCCGCGAGCTCGACGAGCTGCTGTGGACGTTCCGCGAGGAGAGCTACGTCCCGCATCGCGTCGCGGGGGATGCCATGGAGCCGCCTCCGCCGGTGACGATCGGCTGGGAAACCGTGCCGGAACCGGGCGTGCAGGCGATGCTCAATCTGAACGACGAGATTCCCGAGTGGTTCTCGCGGCTGGAGCGCGTCGCCGAGATCATCAACCAGCATCAGGACGTGCTGCGTACCAAGCGCGCCTGCTGGAAGACCTACAAGGATCGGGGGTATCGGGTCGAGGCACACAAGCTCTGACCCGAGGCAACGGCTGATGCCCTGCCCTCGTATCCGACACGCCGGCCTGACTCCGCGGCCATCGACAAGGTATAATCCCCGCCATTTTTCGCTACGCGGCATTTCGCCGTGCCGCGTGTCGTCGTCACCGATTCGAGCCCGATAGCCGCCATGGACAAGACGTACCAACCCGATCAGATCGAAACCCGCTGGTATGAACGCTGGGAAGCCGACAACCGTTTCGCGCCGAGCGGCGAAGGCGCACCCTTCTCGATCATGATCCCGCCGCCCAACGTGACCGGCAGCCTGCACATGGGCCACGCCTTCCAGGACACGATCATGGACACGCTGGTGCGCTGGAAGCGGATGCGCGGCAACAACACGCTGTGGCAGGTGGGAACCGATCACGCCGGCATCGCCACCCAGATGCTGGTGGAGCGCAAGGTCGCGGCCGAGGAAGGCAAGAGCCGCCACGATCTCGGCCGCGACGCGTTCACCGCCAAGATCTGGGAGTGGAAGGAGGAGTCCGGCGGCCATATCACCCGCCAGCTGCGGCGCATGGGCGCCAGCGTCGACTGGAGCCGCGAGCGCTTCACCATGGACGACGGCTTCTACAAGGCGGTGCAGGAAGTGTTCGTGCGCCTGCATGACGAGGGCCTGATCTATCGCGGCAAGCGCCTGGTCAACTGGGACCCGACGCTGCACACCGCGATTTCCGATCTCGAAGTGGAGAACCGCGAGCAGCAGGGCCAGTTCTGGCACTTCCGCTACCCGCTGGCCGACGGCGTCACCACCGCCGACGGCAAGGCGTACCTGGTCGTCGCCACTACCCGCCCGGAGACGCTGCTCGGCGACACCGGGGTGGCGGTCAATCCGGAAGATCCGCGCTACGCCTCGCTGATCGGCAAGTTCATCGAACTGCCGCTGGTCGGCCGCCGGATTCCGGTGATCGCCGACGAGCACGCCGACATGGAGAAGGGTTCGGGCTGCGTCAAGATCACCCCGGCCCACGACTTCAACGACTACGAGGTCGGCAAGCGCCACGACCACGCGCTGATCAACGTCTTCTCGCAAGACGCGACCATTCTCGAGCGTGCCGAAGCCTTCGACCTGCAGGGTCGGGCGCTGGCGGACGTCGACGTCACGCTGCCCGCCGCCTACGCCGGGCTGGATCGCTACGTCGCGCGCGAGCGCATCGTTGCCGACATGGACGCCGCCGGCCTGCTCGAACGGATCGAGACGGTCACCAACACCCTCCCCTACGGCGACCGCTCCGGCGACGTCATCGAGCCGCTGCTGACGGACCAATGGTTCGTCGCGGTCGAGAAGCTGGCCAAGCCGGCGATCGAGGCGGTGGAGAACGGCGACATCGAGTTCGTGCCCAAGAACTACGAGAACATGTACTTCGCCTGGATGCGCGACCTGCAGGACTGGTGCATCTCCCGCCAGCTGTGGTGGGGCCACCGCATTCCCGCCTGGTACGACGCCGAGGGCAATGTGTTCGTCGCCCGCACCGAGGCGGAGGCGCGCGAGAAGCACGGAATCGCCGCCGACGTCACGCTGACCCAGGACGACGACGTGCTCGACACCTGGTTCAGCTCCGGGCTGTGGACCTTCGGTACCCTGGGCTGGCCCGAGAAGACCCCGGAACTCGAGACCTTCCACCCCACCAGCGTGCTGGTCACCGGTTTCGACATCATCTTCTTCTGGGTCGCGCGGATGATCATGCTGACCGGCCACTTCACCGGCGAGGTCCCGTTCAAGACCGTCTACGTTCACGGCCTGGTGCGCGACGCCCAGGGCCAGAAGATGTCGAAGTCCAAGGGCAACGTGCTCGATCCCATCGATCTGATCGACGGTATCGACCTGGAAACCCTGGTGGCCAAGCGCACCGGCAACATGATGCAGCCGCAGAAGGCCCGCGCAATCGAGAAGGCGACCCGCAGCGAGTTTCCGGAAGGCATCGAGGCCCACGGCACCGACGCCCTGCGCTACACCTTCCTGTCGCTGGCCACCACCGGACGCGACATCAAGTTCGACATGGGCCGCCTCGACGGTTACCGCAACTTCTGCAACAAGCTGTGGAACGCCTCGCGCTACGTGCTGATGAACGCGGAAGACCAGGATGTCGGCCTCGGCGGCGAGAGCGTCGAGCTGTCGCTGGCCGACCGCTGGATCATCTCCCGCCTGCAGCAGACCGAAGCCCAGGTCACCAAGGCGCTGGAAGAGTATCGTTTCGATCACGCCTCCCAGGCGCTCTACGACTTTGTCTGGAACGAGTACTGCGACTGGTATCTGGAGCTCTCCAAGCCGGTGCTGTGGGACGAGAACGCCTCCGAGGAAGCCAAGCGCGGCACCCGTCGCACGCTGGTTCGCGTGCTCGAGGTGATTCTCCGCCTGGCCCATCCGATGATGCCGTTCATCAGCGAGGAGATCTGGCAGCGCGTCGCGCCGCTGGCCGGAACCCGGTCGAAGGATGACGACAGCCTGATGACCCAGCCGTGGCCGGAAGCGGACGCCTCACGCATCGACGAGCAGTCGATTCGCGACATCGAGTGGCTCAAGGGCGTGATCGTCGCCATCCGTAACATCCGCGCCGAGATGAACATCGCTCCCGGCAAGCCGCTGGATGCCCTGCTGACCAAAGGCGCCACCGGCGATCGCGAGCGCCTCGACGCCAACCGCCTGTTCCTGTCCAAACTGGCCAAGCTCGAGAGCGTGACCTGGCTCGACGATCCGGACCAGGCGCCGCTGTCGGCGACGCAACTGGTCGGCGACATGGAAGTGCTGGTGCCGATGGCCGACCTGATCGACAAGGAGGCCGAGCTTGCGCGTCTCGCCAAGGAGATCGACAAGCAGGACAAGCTGATCGTCGGCATCGAGAGGAAGCTCGGCAACGAAAGCTTCACCGCCAAGGCGCCCGAGGCAGTGGTCGAGAAGGAACGCGGCAAGCTCAAGGAGTACCTGGCAGCACGCCAGCACCTGGTCGAGCAGCGCAACAAGATCGCCGAACTCGACTGATCCGGGGCCAGCAAGCGCTACCCGCAACCTCCCAGCCCCCGCCATTCGTCGGGGGCTTTTCATGACGAGGAGGTCAGCCCCGACGCGGCGAAACGCCACGGCAGTTATAGAACACTGTTCCTTATAAAATGCTTAAACTATAATCGTCGCAGACGACTCACCTGCGAGCGACGTATGAACACACAATGGAAACGCCTGTTAGGGCTCAACGTTACCGGCCTTCTGCTGTTGCTGAGC
>NZ_CEXLVS010000329.1:0-3797 GCF_982684285.1 Salinicola sp.
GGTCATGCCGGGCGACAACGTCCAGATGGTCGTGACCCTGATCGCACCGATCGCCATGGAAGACGGCCTGCGCTTCGCCATCCGCGAAGGCGGTCGTACCGTCGGCGCCGGCGTGGTCGCCAAGATCATCGAGTAATCCTCTCGGTGATTGTCAAGGAAGGGGCGCTGACGCGCCCCTTTTTCTGTATGGATTCGACGGTCTTCGATCGAGACTCTGTTTGACTCTCGATTGGGGCTCTCCTATAATGCGCGTCCTTTGAACGCGTGGGTCGACGGCTCGCGCCGTCAGCATCCAGTGGAGCATAAGGTAAATGCAGAACCAGAAGATTCGCATTCGGCTGAAAGCGTTTGACCATCGGCTGATCGATCAGTCGGCTCAGGAAATCGTGGATACGGCCAAGCGCACTGGCGCTCAAGTACGTGGCCCGATCCCGCTGCCGACGAATCGCGAGCGTTACACCATCCTGATCTCTCCGCACGTCAACAAGGACGCGCGCGATCAGTATGAGATTCGCACGCACAAGCGCGTTCTCGACATCGTCGAGCCGACGGAAAAGACCGTCGACGCGTTGATGAAGCTCGATCTCGCCGCTGGCGTGGACGTGCAGATTAAACTCGACTGAAACCAACACTAGACACTAGCGGGCGCTGAGTTCGACAGCATCCGCCGCGTCGTGAGACGCCACACAATGTGCTAGTGGAATGCTCTGGAAAGGGCAGCCATAGCGGGTGATAGCCCCGTACACTAAAGGAGACTGAACATGACTATCGGTTTGGTCGGTAAGAAGGCGGGCATGACCCGTGTCTTCACCGAAGATGGCGCATCCGTGCCCGTAACCGTTATCGAGGTTGAGCCCAACCGCATCACTAGCGTCAAGACCGTCGAGTCTGACGGCTACCGTGCGGTGCAGGTTACAACTGGCTCCCGCAAAGCCAAGCACCTCTCCAAGGCGATTGCCGGTCAATACGCCAAGGCAGGTGTCGAGGCAGGCCGCTCCCTGATGGAGTTCCGTCTCTCCGAAGACGATGAGACTCCTGAGCTGGGCGGTTCCTTCACCGTATCCCTCTTCGAAGCTGGTCAGAAAGTCGATGTGACCGGTACGTCCAAGGGCAAGGGCTTCCAGGGCGCCGTCAAGCGCTGGAACTTCCGTACCCAGGACAACACCCACGGTAACTCGCTGTCCCACCGTGCGCCGGGTTCCATCGGTCAGTGCCAGACCCCAGGCCGTGTTTTCAAAGGCAAGAAGATGGCTGGTCAGCTGGGCAACGAGCGCGTCACCGTCCAGACCCTGGAAGTGGTGCGTATCGATAGCGAGCGTAATCTTCTGTTGATCAAGGGCGCCGTGCCCGGTGCACCCGGCAGTGATGTCGTCGTGCGCAGTGCCGTGAAAGCTCGCTGAGGGGACTGAGACCGATGAATCTGAATCTCGTAGGTGCCGCAGGCACCGTCGAAGTGTCCGAAGAGACCTTTGGCAAAGACTTCAACGAAGCGTTGGTGCACCAGGTCGTTACCGCCTACCTGGCGGCAGGCCGTCAGGGTACCCGTGCCCAGAAAAACCGTTCCGACGTCCGTGGTGGTGGCAAGAAGCCGTGGCGCCAGAAAGGCACCGGCCGTGCGCGCGCCGGCACCATCCGCTCGCCGCTGTGGCGCAGTGGTGGTGTCACCTTCGCCGCTCGTCCGCAGGATTACACGCAGAAGGTCAACCGCAAGATGTACCGTGCGGCGATGCGTTCGATCCTGTCCGAGCTGGTTCGTCAGGAGCGTCTGATGCTGGTCGAAGAGTTCGCCGTTGAAGCGCCCCGTACCAAGGAATTGGTCGGCAAGCTCAAGGAGCTGGAACTCGAGAAAGTGCTGATCGTCACCGAAGAGATCGACGAGAAGCTCTATCTGGCCGCGCGCAACATCCCCAACGTCGATGTCGTCGATGCTGCGGCCGCCGACCCGGTCAGCCTGATCGCCTTCGACAAGGTGCTGATGACCGTCTCCGCTCTGCGTAAATTCGAGGAGAAGCTGGGATGAACCAGGAACGCGTATACAAGGTTCTGCTCGGACCTCACATGACCGAGAAGGCCGCGCTCGCCGCTGAGAACAACCAGTACGTGTTCAAAGTGGCCCAGGACGCGACCAAGCCCGAGATCAAGAAAGCCGTCGAAGCGCTGTTCGGCAAGAAAGTCGCCGGTGTTTCCGTGCTCAACGTCAAGGGCAAGACCAAACGCACTCGCTTCGGCACTGGTCTGCGCAAGGGTTACCGCAAGGCGTACGTGACCCTGGCTGCGGGCGAGACGCTCGAAGACTTCTCTGGCGCCGAGTAAGGCAGGAGTACGGATCATGGCAGTAGTCAAGACAAAACCCACTTCCGCCGGTCGTCGTCACGTCGTCAAGGTCGTCAACGACGAGCTCTACAAGGGTCGCGCCTACGGTGCGCTTGTCGAGAAGCAGTCGAAGTCGGGTGGTCGTAACAACAATGGCCGCATCACCACGCGTCACGTGGGTGGCGGTCATCGTCAGCACTATCGTTTGATCGATTTCAAGCGCACGAAGGATGGCATCAAGGCCGCCGTCGAGCGTATCGAATACGATCCGAACCGTAGCGCCAACATCGCGCTGCTGAAGTACATGGACGGCGAGCGCCGCTACATCATCGCGCCCAAGGCCCTCAAGGCCGGCGACGTGGTGGAGTCCGGTGTCAACGCCGCCATCAAGCGTGGCAACGCGCTGCCGCTGCGCAACATCCCGGTCGGCTCCACGGTGCACTGCATCGAATTGAAGCCGGGCAAGGGTGCGCAGATCGCGCGTAGTGCCGGTGCCAGCGCCCAGCTGGTGGCTCGTGAAGGCAACTACGCGACCCTGCGTCTTCGCTCCGGCGAGATGCGTCGCGTGCTGTCGGAGTGCCGCGCTACATTGGGTGAAGTCGGTAACTCAGAGCACAGCCTGCGTCAATTGGGCAAGGCTGGTGCGAAACGTTGGAGAGGGGTGCGCCCGACCGTTCGCGGTGTCGCAATGAACCCGGTGGACCACCCGCACGGTGGCGGTGAAGGCCGTACCAGTGGCGGCCGTCATCCGGTCAGCCCGTGGGGGATTCCCACCAAGGGCCACAAGACCCGCAAGAACAAGCGTACCGACAAGCTCATCGTTCGTCGCCGCAAGTCCAAGTAACAGACATTAAGAGGTAACGGCTGTGCCACGTTCACTGAAGAAAGGTCCTTTTATCGACCTTCATCTGTTGAAGAAGGTCGACGTCGCAACGGAAAAGAACGATCGCAAACCGATCAAGACCTGGTCGCGTCGTTCGATGATCCTGCCCAATATGGTCGGGCTCACCATTGCGGTACATAACGGTCGCCAGCATGTCCCGGTGCATGTTTCCGAGGAGATGGTCGGCCACAAGTTGGGCGAGTTCGCCGCTACCCGCACCTATCGCGGTCATGCAGCGGACAAGAAAGCCAAACGGTAAGCCAAGAGGATTAAGAGATGGAAGTCGCTGCTAAGTTGCGTGGCGCGAGCTTATCCGCCCAGAAGGCCCGTTTGGTGGCTGACCAGGTGCGCGGTAAGCCGGTCGCCGAAGCGCTCGACGTGCTGACCTTCTCGCCGAAGAAAGCCGCGAAGTTGGTCAAGAAGGTGCTGCAGTCCGCGATTGCCAATGCGGAAGAAAACAACGGCATGGACATCGACGAGCTGCGTGTCTCGACCATCTGCGTCGATGAGGGCATGACGCTCAAGCGCATCCAGCCTCGCGCCAAAGGCCGTGCGGATCGCATTTTGAAGCGCACTTGCCACATCACCGTCAAGGTAGCCG
>NZ_CEXLVS010000330.1:0-3761 GCF_982684285.1 Salinicola sp.
CATCCGCTCTCTCCTAGCGGATGATACCGCGCTGGGAAACCTTGAGAGAATCGATGAAACGGCGCGTCTCGTCGAGCGAGAAACGGCTCTCGATCTCGCCGACGGCCTGCTCGAGCGTCAGCCCCTTGCGATAGACCAGACGGTACGCTTCACCCAGTGCCTTGATCGCCTCGGCGGAGAAGCCACGGCGCTTGAGGCCGATGGAGTTCAGCCCGTGGGGCGCCGCCGGGTTGCCGTTGACCATGATGAAGGCCGGAATGTCCTTGGTGATCGCGGAGCAACCGCCGACCATCGCATGCTCGCCCATATGGGCGAACTGATGGATGGCGGACAGCCCGCCGATGATGGCGAAATCCCCCAGGGTCACGTGGCCGGCCAGCGTGGCCTGGTTGGCAAGAATGCAGTCGTTGCCGATCAGGCAGTCGTGCCCCACGTGGGAGTAGGCCATGAACAGGTTGCGGTCGCCGATGGTGGTGACACCGCGATCCTGGATGGTGCCTCGATGGATCGTCACGCTCTCGCGCACGACGTTATCGTCTCCCATCTCGAGCCGCGTCGGCTCGCCGGCGTACTTCTTGTCCTGACAGTCTTCTCCGACCGAAGCGAACTGAAAGATCCGGTTGCGCTTGCCGAGTCGAGTCGGCCCCTTGAGCACGACGTGCGGCCCGATCACGCTCCCGGCCCCGATCTCGACGTCAGCTCCGATCACGCTGAATGGACCGACTTCGACGTCATCGGCCAGTCGGGCAGAGGGATCGACGATGGCGGAGGGATGAATCAAGCGATTTTCCTCTCGGCGCAGATGATTTCCGCCTCGCAGGCCAGTTCGTCACCAACCGTTGCCCGGCAAGCGAACTTCCAGATGCCTCGCTTGCCCTTGATGACATTGGCCTCGAGCCGCAGTTGATCTCCCGGCATGACCGGACGCTTGAAGCGTACGTTGTCGCTACCGACGAGATAGTAGACATAGCCGTCTGCCGGCAGTTTGTTGACGGTCTTGAAGCCGAGAATGCCGCAGGCCTGAGCCATCGCTTCGATGATCAGCACACCGGGCATGATCGGGTGATGAGGGAAATGACCGTTGAAGAAAGGTTCGTTGATGCTGACGTTCTTGTACGCCACGATCGATTCGCCAATCGTGATTTCCATCACGCGATCTACCAGTAAAAATGGATAACGATGCGGTAGATATTCGCGAATCTGGTTGATGTCCATGATCATCAATACAACCTCTGAAATAACGAAATGCCCGCCACGAAGGCAGGCACAGGGCGGCAAAACGGCGTTCACCCGTGTGGGCGGGCATTATACAGGCGCACATGGCGACCGCCAGCCTTTCGGCGCGCTACGGGGATGGGCTCCCAGGCTCTTCAGCTATCGCGGATATCCCGCTCGAGACGCGTCAGCCGCTTGGCGATTTCGTCGAGTTGCTTGAAGCGTACAGCGTTCTTCCGCCACTGACTATTCGACATCGAGCCGGTACCGGAGGAGTAGACGCCGGGTTCCAGTATCGAGTTGGTGACCAGGCTCATGCCGGTCACCTGAACCCCGTCGGCCAAGGTGAGATGGCCTGAGAGCCCGACCCCGCCGCCGAGCAGACAGTGACGGCCGACCTTGGTGGAACCCGCGATGCCCACACATCCCGCCAGGGCGCTGTGGTCCCCGATCTGCACGTTGTGGGCGATCTGGACCTGAGAGTCGATCTTGACCCCGTTTCCGATCTGCGTATCGCCCAGCGCACCACGATCGATGCTCGAGCAGCTGCCCACCTCGACGTCGTCACCCAGCATGACACCGCCGAGCTGCGCGATCTTCTCCCACTGCGCGCCGTCGTGGGCGAAGCCGAAGCCGTCGCCACCGATGACACAGCCACTGTGGAGGATGGCGCGCTCGCCCACGATCACACCGTGGTACAGCGTCACGTTGGCATGCAGGCGAGACCCGCGGCCCACCGTGGTGTCGGTACCGATGAAGCACCCTGCGCCGATCACGCAGTCGTCGGCGATATCGACACCGTCCTCGATGACGCAGTGGGCGCCGACCTCGACGCGCTCGCCGAGCCGGGCCCCCGGCGAGACGACTGCCGTCGCGTGCACGCCACGAAGCGGCTGATTGACCAGCGGGTCGAACAGTCGCGACAACTTGGCATACCCCAGGTAGGGGTTCTCCAGTTCCAGCCGCGGGCACGGGCAGCTGTCGCCATGGGCGGGATGGACCAGAACGGCACCGGCACGAGTCGCTGCCAGATACTTCAGGTACGCCCGATTGGCCAGGAACGCGAGATCCGTCGGACCGGCATCGGCCAGCGTCGACAGACCGTCGACACGCAGATCCGCGTCGCCGACCAGGCGTGCATCCAAACGCTCGGCGAGTTCGCCAAGCGTATAAGAGCGGGAAGTCTCTCTCTTCATGAGCGGGCGCCGGATTGAATCATCAGTTGAGCGAATTGAAGATCTTCGTCACTTCGGGGGTGATATCGAGGCTGTCACCCGAGTAGACCACGGCGTCGCGATCCACCACCATATCCAGGTCATGCTCGTCGACGACCCGCTGAATGGCCTGATCCAGCTTGGGCTTGGCGCCTTTCAGATACTGCTGCTCGGCCTGCTGCTGCGCCTGGGAGATCTGTCCACGCAACTGCTGGAACTGACCGCCCTTCTGGCGCAGTTGCTGGGTCACCGAGTTGCGCTCGGACTCCGACATCACGTCGCCATCTTTCTGCAGACGCTGCTGCAGCTGCTGCAGCTCCTGGCTCAGCGACTCCGCCTGCTGCTGCTGGGAGCTGATGCGGTTCTTCAACTGGTTCATCGATGCCTGGGCGGAGTTGGAGGACATCAGCGCCTCGCGCCAATCGAGGACGCCCACTTCTGTCGCCATCGCGGGGACGGAAACCATCGTCAACAAACCTAGCCCGAGAACTCCTGCTATCTTGCGCATGCGGCATCTCCTTGGAACGAGCCTGACTTAACCATCTGAAACATCTGAATTCGAATTCGCGACGTCATCGGCACGTCGCGAATTCACCGCGCTTGAATTAGAAAGTCTGGCCAAGCGAGAACTGGAAGACCTGGGGATCGTCCCCATCCTTCTCGTTCAGCGGCTTGGCGACGCTGAACGTCAACGGCCCCACCGGGGTCAGCCAGGACAGCCCCAGGCCCACGCTGTAGCGCAGATCGTCGAGATGGACACCGCTGTTGCAACTGGAGGGGCCATCGCCAGGCACCACTTCGTAGCAATCGGTCAGGAAGGTGTTGCCGCCATCGAGGAAGATGCTGGTCTGCAGCGAACGGCGGTCCTCGACCCACGGGAACGGATAGATCAGTTCCGCCGAGCCCTCGACCAGCACGTTGCCCCCCAGGGTATCGTCGTCGCCGTCGCCGCGCTCGGTGGTCTTCGGCCCCAGCGTGTTGCCCGTGTAGCCACGTACCGAGCCCAGGCCGCCCGAGTAGAAGTTCTCGTAGAACGGATAGGGATCGTTGGAACCCAGCGTATCGGCGTAGCCCAGGTTGCTGCTGAACTTGACGGACCAGTCGGGGTTGAGCTCGAACAGTTTCTGGCCACGATAGCGCAGCTTGTAGTACTCGGCGTCCGATCCGGGCAGCGCGGTCTCCAGCGAGACGCGCTGGTAGCTGCCGGCGGTCGGCATGATCCCGCGGTTCAGGTTGTTGCGGGTCCAACTGGCGGTCAGCTTGTAGTTGAAGAAGTCCTCGCCCTGATCGTCGGTGTACCGGACGATCTCGGAGGGCGTGTCGTCGTAGGTG
>NZ_CEXLVS010000331.1:0-3718 GCF_982684285.1 Salinicola sp.
GCGGCGAGAACGATCCCGAAGCCAAGCGCTAGATCATCGGCAACACCTTCATCGACGTGTTCGACCGCGAAGCCGCCAAGATCGACGGTGTCGACTTCCTCGCCCAGGGCACCATCTACCCGGACGTGATCGAATCCGCTGCCAGCAAGACCGGCAAGGCCCACGTGATCAAGTCGCACCACAACGTCGGTGGCCTGCCGGAGACCATGAAGCTCAAGCTGGTCGAGCCGCTGCGCGAACTGTTCAAGGACGAAGTGCGCAAGCTCGGCCTCGAACTCGGCCTGCCCTACGACATGGTCTACCGCCACCCCTTCCCGGGGCCGGGCCTGGGCGTGCGCATCCTCGGCGAAGTGAAAAAAGAGTACGCCGACATCCTGCGGGAAGCCGACGCCATCTTCATCGAAGAGCTGCACAACGCCGACTGGTACCACAAGACCAGCCAGGCCTTTGCCGTCTTCCTGCCGGTGAAATCGGTTGGCGTGGTCGGCGACGGCCGCCGCTACGAGTGGGTCATCGCCCTGCGCGCCGTCGAAACCATCGACTTCATGACCGCAAGGTGGGCGCATCTGCCGTATGAGCTGCTTGAAAAGGTTTCGAACCGCATCATCAACGAGATCAGCGGCGTATCGCGCGTGACGTATGATGTGAGCAGCAAGCCGCCCGCGACGATCGAGTGGGAGTAGGCCCTACTAGTCGTTTAGATTTGAAAAACCGCTGCTTTTTGCAGCGGTTTTTTTTGTGCCCTTTGCGGCGAGTTCGTTGTTGTTGCTGGCTCCGGGTTTTACCCTAAATATTCCTGCAACGCTTCTATTAGTTTCTGGCGATATTTAAAAAGATCGCTTACCGATTCAATATCTACAAGCTCTTGCTGTTTATCCTTGAAGAAGCCGATACGCTTGATGCTCTTCGTGTTGAAGTGAAGCCGGCAGAGGGGCTTGCGGTTATTGTCATCAAGGAGGATGGCGCAGTATGACTTTGCATCGCGCATGGCAATGCGCGATACATCGACGACCTCTGACAGGATCGAGCGAACGATATTGTATGCATCGATCTCTTCTTGGGTGGTTACAATGTCATCTTGTTCGGGCGCTAGCTGTGCCTGAACAGGCTCGGGTTGAGGGATGGTATCATCTACGTAGTTCCGAGCCAGAGCACCTTTCAAGCGCTGTGCCACTTGTTCCTTGATATACAGCTTACCTGCCTCTCTCACGATTGGCATGAATTCATCGATTACCTGTCTGGTGTGTCGACCTTCGTAGAATCGAGAGACAATGAATTTCACGAACTCTTCGGGAGGCTCTTTGATCGTTTCTTCTATGGCTCGTTTGGCAAGGTTTGTATATTTCAACCGGTTCGCCGTGCTCAAAATCGCTTCTACATCGAAGTTGGGCTTCGTGAATTTACGTAGCTCTTCCACGTCACCGTCGTTAAAGTCCTCAAGGTCGAATATAAAGAAAGGGCGCGAGTCGAGTTTGTTTTGTGCGTCCAGGTCGGAATAGAAACGGTATTTTAAACCGTTGGTAAGAATGGCGAACTTGGCTTCAGTACACCCGAAATAGCGGAACAACTGAGAGTATTGGGTATTGGCAAGGTCGGTCCCCAGCGGTTTGCATTCGATCAGTATCGACAGTTCGTCGTCCTTTCGGATGGCATAGTCGACTTTCTCGCCTTTCTTCGTCCCGACATCTGCGGTGAATTCCGGGACTACCTCCCGTGGATCGAAGGGGTCGTAGCCGAGCGCCGCGAGCAATGGCATGACCAGCGCAGTTTTCGTCGCTTCTTCGGTCTTGATGTGGTCCAGCTGGTCACGCCCCCGCTGGGCAATACTGCTGAGCTTGTCTCCTAGTTCCATGTTTCCCTCGCGTACGAAATTTTTTGTATTGTTACGTTCCATAACACATTAGACCGATGCAAGGATGAGGGCAAAGCGACTTTAGCGGGATATCAACGATTCATGTAGCTGCAAACACCCAGTATTTCAAGACGCTAGGGCGCTGGGAGTGTTCGACTCTACTTTTCATGCGATCTTCAATTCTTTTTCGCCGAGCCTCGGCTTCCGTTTCCTCATCGTCACCGGCCTGATGGAGTTCATGGCTACTAGTCCGAGGTCGTAATCGGGTCATGCGGGTTTGTAGGGCTGCCCCCGCATCAGCAACGGCCAGGCAATTCCTCCTCCTGACGAGTAGCCGCGCGAACGAAGGCGGTCGGGGATCGGCCGAGCACCTTGCGAAACATGCTGGAAAAGGCGCCGGGGCTGTCGTAGCCGAGTTCCAGCGCGGCTCGGGTAACGGAACTGCCGGAGAGCAGTCTGGGAAGGGCGGCCATCAGGCAGGCTTGCTGGCGCCATACGGCAAACGACAGGCCGGTCTGCTGGCGGAACAGGCGATTGAAGGTGCGCTGGCTGCGGTGCAGTTGCCGCGCCCACTTCTTAGACGGCATGCTGGACTGGCGCTTCGATGCACTATGCCCTGCGGTGATTGGCTTTTGGATGGGTGCGGTCATGGTGGGGTTGCGACACCCCATTCCCACCCAAAGGACGTGTATCGAATAGTTGCAGCCGCGAAGACATGTCAGGCATCTAGCCGCCCGCCACAAAGGCGGGCTGTAGTGTGAGACAGGGGGAGGTATTCCCCCTGACCTTACTCTGCCAATGCCGCTGAATATTTTCGACCCGCGCTGAGCCAAGCGATGATGGCCAAGCTCAAGGCCACGAGCGAAATGATTGCGCCCGCCCAGTTCGGAGAGGCCAAGCCGTACCCGGCGGCAATCGTTGCGCCACCTACCCATGCGCCGATCGCATTACCGAGGTTGAACATGCCTATGTTCACCGAGGCAGCCATCGTGGGCGCTCCGGCCTGGCTGGCACGGTCCATCACCAGTTTCTGGATCGGGGCGACTGCCGCGAAGCCAAAGGCGGCCATGAGGAAGACAGCGGCCGACGCGACAATGCCGCTTTCAACGCCGAGCCAGAAGACGAAAAGTACCGCGGCCTGTGCGCCGAGTGTCACAAACAGCGTTCCGAAAAGTGAACGGTCAGCAAAGCGCCCCCCCATCCAGTTGCCAACCGCCAGGCCGAGCCCGAACAGAACCATCAGTATGGCGATACCTGTGTCAGAAAACCCCGCCTCTTCAGTCATCATAGGGGCGATGTAGGTGATGGAAGTAAAGAATGCAGCAGGACCGAAGACAG
This sequence comes from Salinicola sp., assembly GCF_982684285.1. NCBI lineage: Bacteria > Pseudomonadati > Pseudomonadota > Gammaproteobacteria > Oceanospirillales > Halomonadaceae > Salinicola > Salinicola sp. The sequence continues at coordinate 3,191 of NZ_CEXLVS010000331.1, forward strand.
TGATGCCCATGGCGAGCAAAACCTGTGGGTCTGTGAAAGCACGTAGTTCACTCCTCAATGCGATGGCTTTGCCTGCCTTGATTTGAGGCACCAGCAGCGTGAGGCTGATGACGGTGACGAGACCGATCCCGGCGATCAGCCAGAATACCAGTCGCCAGCTGTAGGCCTGAGCGAGCCAGGTGCCTGCAGGTACACCGAGCAGGTTTGCCATCGTAAGTCCGGAGAACATGAAAGCGATGGCGCTTGCTTGGCGATCTTTCGCGACCAGAGAGGCGGCGATGATGGAGCCAATGCCGAAGAAAGTTCCGTGATTGAACGCTGTTAAAATACGACCTGCCAGTGCGATGGAAAACGTCGGCGCCACTGCCGTAATCACGTTACCAAGTGTGAAGATTAAGGCGAGGCAGATCAACATCGTTTTACGCGGTACTTTGGCGCCTAGAATCGTCAGGATTGGCGCACCCACGAACACGCCTAGCGCGTAGGTGGTGGCCATTAAACCTGACGTGGGGATATCGATGCCGAAGT
>NZ_CEXLVS010000332.1:0-3717 GCF_982684285.1 Salinicola sp.
GGGGTGCGTCGGCGGTCGTGGGGGTTTCGGCGGCGGCGGCTTCGGCGGCGGCGGCGGTGGTTTTGGCGGCGGCGGTGCCTCCGGTGGCTGGTAGACGACAGGATAACGACAGCATGTCTTTATTGAGTGAAAGCGAACAACGGCAAGTCGGCGACGCGATCACGCGGATCGAGCGCGATACCGACGCCGAGGTCGTCACCGTCCTGGCGCGTCAGGCCGACGACTACACCTATATTCCGCTGCTGTGGGCCGGACTGACGGCGCTCATCGTCCCCGGCGCGCTGAGCGTCATCGCCAGTTGGCTGGGGTGGCTGGGCGGGATCAGCGCCTGGTATCTGCTGCTGGCGCAGTGGCTGGTCTTCATCGTGCTGGCGGTGGTGTTTCGGCTGCCGCCGGTACTCACACGCCTGATTCCGCGGCATGTGCGTTTCTGGCGCGCCTCCAACCTGGCCAGGCGCCAGTTCCTGGAGCAGAACCTGCATCACACCGAGGCGGGCACCGGCATGCTTATCTTCGTCTCCGAGGCCGAGCGCTACGTCGAGATCCTCGTCGATCGGGGCATCTCGGCACAGTTGAGCGACGACACCTGGCAGGCGATCGTCGAGGCGTTCACCGCTCGCGTCAAAGCCGGCGAGACCCTGCAGGGCTTTCTCGACTGCATCGATAGCTGTGGCGAGCTGCTCGAGACCCATGTGCCGGCGACCCACGAGCGCAACGAACTGCCCAATCGGCTCGTCGTGCTCGACTGAGTGCTGGGCACCGCGTCGGCGTGGATCCGACATCCGGATACGACAACGCCACCGTCAATGACGGTGGCGTTGTCGTTTGGGGCTGGCCGGGAGGCCGGGGGTCAGACGTTGCCGTTGGGCGTGCCGCCGCCGCTGCGACGCTGACCGCCGCGCGAGCGCTGGCGGCGCTGGGCCGGTGCATCGCCGTTGCGGTTGCCCCGGTTACCGCTATCGATACGGTTGCCACGGTTGTCGTCCTGGGACCCGCCCTGGCCCGAGGAGGCGCCACGGCCTTCGCTGCGGCGTGAATCGCCACCGCGACCGCCGCCGTTACCTCGCCCGCCGGCACTGTTCCCGCGACCACCACCGTTGCCGCGACGCTGGCCGCCATCGCCACGCCGTTGGCCGCCGCGGGGCTGGCGTCCTTCGTTCTCGTCGACCTTGGGGCCGCCACCGGGTGTGGGTTCGAAGCCAGCCACCGCCTCGCTGTTCAGGCGCTGGCTGATCAGGCGCTCGATGCCGGCCAGTTCCTTCTTCTCGTCCAGGCTCACCAGCGAGACGGCCTGGCCGCTGGCGCCGGCACGGCCGGTACGGCCGATGCGGTGGACGTAGTCCTCCGCCACGTTGGGCAGTTCGAAGTTCACCACCTGCGGCAGCTGATCGATATCCAGCCCGCGCGCCGCGATATCGGTCGCGATCAGGGCGCGGACGCCGCCGCTCTTGAAGTCGGCCAGTGCCTTGGTGCGGGCGTTCTGGCTCTTGTTGCCATGAATCGCCGCGGCCTCGATGCCCTGGCCCTCGAGATACTTGGTCAGGCGGTTGGCGCCGTGCTTGGTGCGGGTGAAGACCAGCACCTGTTGCCACTGGTGGGTCTGGATCAGGTGCGACAGCAGCGCCGGCTTGCGGCTCTTGTCCACCGGATGGACCCACTGCTTCACCGTTGCCGCGGCGGCGTTGCGCGGTGTCACCGAGATCTCGACCGGATCGTTGACCAGGCCCTTGGCGAGATTGCGGATATCGTTGGAGAAGGTCGCCGAGAACAGCAGGTTCTGGCGCTGCTTGGGCAGCACGGCCAGAATCTTGCGGATGTCATGGATGAAGCCCATGTCGAGCATGCGGTCGGCTTCGTCCAGTACCAGCACTTCGAGCTTGTCGAAGCGAACCACTTTCTGCTGGTAGAGATCGAGCAGGCGGCCAGGGGTGGCGACGAGAATGTCGACGCCCTGGCGCAGCGTGGCGATCTGCGGGTTGATCTTGACGCCGCCGAAGACCACGGCGCTTTTCAACGGCAAATGCTTGCCGTAGGTCGCCACGCTCTCGCCGACCTGCGCGGCGAGTTCGCGGGTCGGGGTCAGAATCAGCGTACGCACTGGAATCTGTGAACCGGTCCGGGGGCGATCGCCCTGGGACAGGCGGTGCAGGATCGGCAGGGTGAAACCCGCCGTCTTGCCGGTGCCGGTCTGCGCGGCCGCCATGACGTCTCTTCCCTCGAGGACGGCGGGAATCGCCTGTGACTGGATCGGGGAGGGGGTGTCATAGCCTTGCTCGGCAACGGCTTTCAGCAACGGGGCGCTAAGGCCCAGTGAGGCAAAACTCATTCGGTATTCTCTAGGTCGCGGCGAATGGCGAAGCGAAGCGGCTACGCTCTACCGGGGAATGCCAGTGCTGGCTGATGCGCCTGGAGGCGGCAAAATGGAGGGTCGTCGACTCTTTCAGCTTCGCGTGACGACGGTCAGACAGATAACGGCAATGGGCCCGCAGCTTAACGCATGTGCGCCGCCTCCGCCATCCCGTTGCGACGACTGGCATGAATTGATTCGGGGCCGGGGCGAACCGGGCTCGCGGCGAAGTGAGGACTGACTGGGGCGGTGGGCGGCGATCGGGGGAGGTCGTCGTGCCCGACGCTGGCTATGCTGGGGAGCGATATGCCTTTTGAATCTGCATGACGGAGAGGAGAACGACAATGCACAAGAGTCGTCTGGCGGGACTCGTCATCGACAGCCAGGGCGGAGAGAAGTCTTCCGCCATCGAGTTCTGGGCCCGGGCACTGGGCTGGCCCTGTCACGAGACCGACGAGAAGTACGGCAGGCTGGCCACGCCTCCGGATCAGCCCGATGTGTTGATACAGCAGGTGAATCACCCCAGTCGGGTTCACCTGGATATCGAAACCGATGATATCGAGGCGGAGGTGGCCCGGCTGGAGGGGTTGGGTGCGCAGGTGGTCGAGCGGCTGGAGCGCTGGACCATCATGGAGGCGCCGACCGGCCACCGGTTCTGTGTCGTTCACCCGCAGCGGCCGGATTTCGAGGATGCCGACAACGTCAATGCCTGGGCGTGATCGCGGGACACCCATCGCCATCTCGGCGATGGGTGGCGGGGAGACTCAGCGGGGATCGCTGGCCGCGGAGGCCCCGGCGAATCGCGAGCGAGGCGGATTCTCCTCTGGCGTCAGCCGGCGCACGCCGAAATTGCCGGTCCAGGGCGCGGCGATCGCCAGCAGCGCCGAGAACGCGATCCCGAGATAGTTGAACAGCGCCCAGGGGGCGTAGTCGAGCGTGGACACGCCAAGCGTTGCCGCCATGTAGACCGCCGAAACCGTCCATGGCGCCAGGGGTTCGGGGATCATGCCGCCATCTTCCAGGCTGCGCGAGAGGTTGAGCGGATGGAGTCCCTTCCTGGCGTACTGGTCGGCGAAGATCTCGCGGGTCAGGAAGAAGGTCACGTAGCTGTTGCCGGTGGCGAAGATAATGCAGAGGCCTGCGAGCAGCGAGGCGAGGATGGTGCCGCTGGCGGAACGCACGTGCTCCAGCGTCCGGTGGAGAACCACATGGAGCGCTCCCGAGGCCTCCAGCGCCGAGGCGAAGAAGAACGCGCAGAACACGAACAGTACGGTGCCATGCATGCTGTAGAGGCCGCCCCGTTCCAGCAGCGTCCGCAGCGTGTCGTTGATCTCTCCCGCCTGGACGGAGGGCAGCATGTCGACGCTGAA
>NZ_CEXLVS010000333.1:0-2118 GCF_982684285.1 Salinicola sp.
GAGGGCGCCGGCGCGCTGCTGCTCGATGCGTTTCGCCCGGGCGTCCCCGGCGGCACCGGAGAGACCTTCGACTGGCAGCGCATCCCCGACTCGCTGGCGATACCCGTGATTCTCGCCGGCGGCCTGACATCCGACAACGTCGCCGATGCCATCACGCAGGTGCGGCCCTATGCGGTCGATGTGTCCGGCGGCGTCGAGTCGCGCAAGGGCATCAAGGATCCGCTGCGGATCCGTGCCTTCTGCGAGCGGGTGCAGGCAACGAATGCGGCGCTGTCCCCGACGCCATCCGACGCCTCGTCGCTCACCACCAATTCATCCACCGCCAACTGATGAGGGTCCCTTCGTGAGCCGATTCCACGACTTGACGCAACTGCCGGACGCTCGCGGCCACTTCGGTCCGTACGGCGGCCGTTTCGTTTCCGAGACCTTGAGTTTCGCCCTCGAGGAGCTCGAGACCATCTACGCCGGTCTCAAGGACGATCCCGAGTTCCAGGCGGAGTTCGACCGCGACCTGACGCACTATGTCGGTCGGCCATCCCCGCTCTATCACGCCGAACGCTGGTCGCGGGAGATCGGCGGGGCGCAGATCTGGCTCAAGCGCGAGGATCTGAACCACACCGGCGCGCACAAGGTGAACAACACCATCGGTCAGGCGCTGCTGGCCAAGAAGTCCGGCAAGCCTCGCGTGATCGCGGAGACCGGCGCCGGACAACACGGCGTCGCCACCGCGACGGTCGCCGCGCGCCTGGGGCTGAAGTGCGAGATCTACATGGGCGCCGAGGACGTCGAGCGTCAGAAGCTCAATGTCTACCGCATGCACCTGTTGGGCGCCAAGGTGGTACCGGTGGAGTCCGGTTCACGGACGCTCAAGGACGCGATGAACGAAGCGCTGCGCGACTGGGTCACCAACGTCGACGACACCTTCTACATCATCGGCACCGTGGCCGGCCCGCATCCCTATCCGATGCTGGTCCGCGACTTCAGCGCCATCGTCGGGCGCGAGGCGCGTCGCCAGTCGCTCGAGCAGATCGGGCGGCTGCCGGACGCGCTGGTGGCGTGCGTGGGCGGCGGCTCCAACGCCATGGGCCTGTTCTACCCGTTCGTCGAGGATGACGATGTCGCCATGTATGGCGTCGAGGCCGGTGGCGAAGGCGTCGCCACCGGCCGTCACGCCGCGCCGCTGACGGCCAACGCGCCGCGCGGCGTGCTCCACGGCAACCGGACCTACCTGATGTCCGACGAGGGCGGGCAGGTTGCCGACACCCAGTCGATCTCCGCCGGCCTGGACTACCCCGGCGTCGGCCCCGAGCATGCGCTGTGGAAAGACGTCGGCCGCGTGCGTTACGTGGCGGCGGACGACGACGAAGTGCTGGCGGCGTTCCGTGAACTGACGCTCGTCGAGGGCATCATGCCGGCGCTGGAGTCGGCCCACGCCCTGGCTCACGCCAAGAAGCTGGCGGGGGAGATGTCGCCGGATCAGCATATCGTCGTCAATCTCTCGGGGCGCGGTGACAAGGATATCCACACCGTCGCCAAGCTCGACGGCATCGAATTTTGACTGGGGTCGACATGAATCGAACCGTATCCAATCGCATCGACCGGCGCTTCGCGGCGCTCAAGGCCCAGGGCCGGACCGCGCTCATTCCCTACATCACCGCCGGCGACCCGGCGCCGGCGCACACGGTCGGTTTCATGCATGCCTGCGTGGAAGCCGGCGCCGACGTCCTCGAGCTCGGGGTTCCGTTCTCCGATCCGATGGCGGACGGGCCGGTGATCCAGAAGGCGTGCGAACGGGCGCTGGTGCACGGTACCCGGCTACGCCACGTGCTGGAGATGGTGGCCGAATTTCGCCAGCGGGACAGCGAGACGCCGGTAGTGCTGATGGGGTATCTCAACCCCATCGAGCGGATGGGATACGACGTCTTCACCCGCGAGGCGCAGGCGTCCGGTGTCGATGGGGTACTGGTGGTCGACATGCCACCGGAAGAGGCCGGCGACAACGCCGCGCTGTTCGCGTCGCACGGCCTGCAGTCGATCTTCCTGCTGGCGCCGACCACCTCCGAAGCGCGCGCCAGGGAGATCTGCAGGCACGGCGAGGGCTATCTCTATTACGTTTCG
>NZ_CEXLVS010000333.1:2128-3703 GCF_982684285.1 Salinicola sp.
CGTGACCGGGGCGGCAACGCTCGACGCCGATGCCGTTGGCGAGCAGTTGGGCAAGCTCCGGCGCGTGACCGAGCTGCCGCTGTGCGTCGGTTTCGGCATCCGCGATGGCGAGAGCGCAGCGGCGATCGGTCGAGTGGCCGACGGAGTCATCGTCGGCAGTGCCCTGGTCGGCCGTATCGCCGAACGTGCCGACGACCCGGCTTCCATCCCCGCGGCGCTGAAGTCGATTCTCGGCGAGATGCGGGAAGCGCTCGACCGTGACGTGGCCGGCTGAGGCCGGGGCGACGATTTGGTATCATCCAGCGTTTGCGTTTCTCGTATGGCTGTTTTCAACACTTTCTGTTTTGGCAAATAGGGAAGCTTTCCTGACATGAGCTGGCTAGACAAGATCGTTCCGTCGATGAGCCGCACCCAGCGCAATGACCGCCGCGCTAGCGTGCCGGACGGCCTGTGGCGCAAGTGCCCGAACTGTGAATCGGTGCTCTACCTTCCCGAACTGGAGAAGCACCAGAACGTCTGCCCCAAGTGCCAGCATCACCTGCGGCTGACCGCTCGCAAGCGGCTCAACTGGTTCCTCGATGCGGAAGGGCGCGAGGAGATCGCGGGCGATCTCCAGCCGAGCGACCGGCTCAAGTTCCGCGACTCCAAGAAGTACAAGGATCGGCTGGCATCGGCTCAGAAAGCGACCGACGAGAATGACGCCCTGATTGCCATGCGCGGGACGCTCGACGGCCTGCCGGTGGTGGCGGTGGCGTTCGAGTTCTCGTTCATGGGCGGCTCCATGGGCGCGATCGTCGGCGAGAAGTTCGTGCGTGCGGCGACACTGGCGCTCGAGGAGGAGATTCCGCTGGTCTGCTTTGCCGCCTCCGGTGGTGCGCGCATGCAGGAAGCGCTGTTCTCGCTGATGCAGATGGCCAAGACGTCGGCGGCGCTCGAAAAACTCAAGCTGGCAGGCGTGCCCTACATCTCGGTACTCACCGACCCCGTCTTCGGCGGCGTGTCGGCGTCGCTGGCGATGCTGGGCGATCTCAACGTGGCCGAGCCCAACGCCCTGATCGGCTTTGCCGGCCCGCGTGTCATCGAGCAGACGGTGCGCGAGACCCTCCCGGAAGGCTTCCAGCGCAGCGAATTCCTGCTCGAGCACGGCACCGTCGACATGATCGTGTCGCGACCGGAGCTGCGCGAGCGGTTGGGTGGCGTGCTGCGCAAGCTGACCCATCAGCCGGTGGGCGGCGTGGCGGCGGACGATGCCTCCGCCGAGGTCGGGGACTTCTCTCCACTACCGGACGAGCCGGACGCTTCCCGAGCCCCGCGTTAAGGAACCCCCGAGCCATGAGTGCCACCCTCGACGACTGGCTGGCGCGTCTCGAGCGCCAGCATCCGGTCTCCATCGACATGGGGCTCGAGCGGGTGGCCGTGGTGGCCGAGCGGCTCGGTCTCACCCAGGGCCCGATCGCGCACCGTGTGGTGACCGTTGCCGGCACCAACGGCAAGGGTTCCACGGTGGCGATGCTGGAGCGGCTGGCCCGAGCCCACGGGTTGACGACGGCCAGTTACACCTCGCCTCATCTCCTG
>NZ_CEXLVS010000334.1:0-3692 GCF_982684285.1 Salinicola sp.
CCGTTCAACGCGGAGATGGGCAGGAAGCGTACGTCGCTGACGTTCAACCTGTCGGCGAAGTCGCGATAATCCGCGACGATCTCCTGGAACCGGGCTTCGGAATAGCCCACCAGGTCCATCTTGTTGATCGCGATCACGAAGTGACGGATCCCGAGCAGGTCGCAGATGAAGCTGTGCCGCCGGGTCTGCAGCTGCACCCCGTAGCGCGCGTCGATCAGGATGATCGCCAGATCCGCGGTGGAAGCGCCGGTGGCCATGTTGCGGGTGTACTGCTCGTGGCCCGGCGTGTCGGCGATGATGAACTTGCGCTTGTCGGTGGAGAAGAAGCGGTAGGCGACATCGATGGTGATGCCCTGCTCCCGCTCCGACTGCAGACCGTCGACCAGCAGTGCCAGGTCCACCTGGCTACCCTGGCTGCCGCTCAGCCTGGAGTCGCGCACCACCGCCGCCAGCTGATCCTCGTAGATCGTCCTGGCGTCATGCAGCAACCGGCCTATCAGGGTCGACTTGCCGTCGTCGACACTGCCACAGGTCAGCAGTCGCAGCAGGCCCTTCCCCTCGTGCGTGTTGAGATGACGTTCGACATCGTCGGCGATTCGCACTGTCTGAAGGGGCATCAGAAGTACCCCTCGCGCTTCTTCTTCTCCATCGAGCCGGCGCCATCGTGATCGATGGCACGTCCGAAGCGCTCGCTGGTGCGAGTCAGCAACATCTCCTGGATGATGGCGGGCAAGGTGGTGGCGCGGGACTCGATGGCGCCGGTCAGCGGGTAGCATCCCAGGGTGCGGAAGCGCACCCAGCGCTCCTGGGGCACTTCGCCGGCCGCCAGCGGCAGTCGCTCGTCGTCCACCATCAGCAGCAGGCCCGAACGGAGCACGGTCGGTCGCGGAGCCGCGTAGTAGAGCGGCACGATGGCGATCGACTCGAGATGGATGTACTGCCAGATGTCCAGCTCGGTCCAGTTGGAGAGCGGGAAGACGCGGATCGACTCGCCCTTGTTGACCTTGCCGTTGTAGAGACTCCACAGCTCCGGCCGTTGCCGCTTGGGGTCCCAGCGGTGATGCCGGTCCCGGAACGAGTAGACGCGCTCCTTGGCGCGGGAAGCCTCTTCATCCCGGCGTGCGCCACCGAACGCCGCGTCGAAGCCATGCTTGTCCAGCGCCTGCTTGAGCGCCTGGGTCTTCATGACGTCGGTGTACTTGGCGCTGCCGTGGTCGAAAGGGTTGGTGCCCGCAGCCCGCCCCTCCTCGTTGACGTGCTCGATCAGCTCCATGCCGACCTGGGCCGCGGTGCGATCGCGAAACGCGATCATCTCGCGAAACTTCCAGGGGGTGTTGACGTGCAACAGGGGGAATGGGGGCGTTCCGGGGTAGAACGCCTTCCGCGCCAGATGCAGCATCACCGAGGAGTCCTTGCCGATCGAGTAGAGCATCACCGGATTGCGGAACTCCGCGGCCACCTCCCGAATGATCTGAATCGACTCCGCCTCGAGCTGCTTGAGGTGAGTGTGAGCCGTGACTGTCAGTTCGCGCATAACGTTCCCGTGCACCCGATCGAGAGTAACGAAACAAAAGGTTTCAAACGGATGAAATCGACCGAAGGCCTCTTCAACGCCGTTCCCATTTATTGTTTTCGAGACTCTTTTTCGATCAACAACGGGCTCCGAGTCAAACCTTCAAAACTCTACAGGTAAAGTCGTGTAAAGGTCAGAACCGGGTTTTAGAAAGGCTGCTAAATAAAGTTACAAAACAGGAAGTCACACCAAAATGTGAGCCTCTAATACCAATGGCAAGATTTTGTTTTTAAATGGAATTAATCGAAAAACAGCGTCAAGCAGACCGATTCCGATATTCATCAGCTCATTCCCATTGCGAAACCTTTTTAAGTTCCTGAACTCGACAAAGATCGCCAGCCTCTTTTCCCGACGCAAAAAAATCTGAATTAAATACCTCGGACGAAAAACCGAAAGTCTGATTTTGTTAATACCTCATTCATCGAGTTTTCCCGCAGAAAAGTTTGTTTACATTTGCCATATTCGCCACCCTCCCCCGATTACGAAAAATCCCGGCGCTTAGCAATTCGACACAGCCGAAAAGCGCCCTCGCGCCGCGCTTTGCGTTACACTGCGCACCAGATTGCCCCACGCTCCGGACTCGGATCGGTTGCGTCGGGCAAGCGCCCAAGGCAGTGACACGACATTTCCCCGACGGACCGCACCCGCTTTCTGTGACCCATGCATAACGATTCGACAGTCCTGCGACCGTCCTCCCAGCGCGTGGCCGGCTATCTCTCCAAGGGCCTGGCCCGCTGGAACATCATCCGCTGTCTGCTGCCGGAGTACTCGCGCCAGGTTCGCCTCAAGCCCGGCAGCCGCCAGCCCGTCGACGCCATTCTCGGCTGGGGCCTGAAGCCCACGTCGAAACAGGCGCGTCGTCTGGCCACGCGCCGGGGCCTGCCCTACATCGCCATCGAGGATGGGTTCCTGCGTTCGCTGGGGTTGGGCGTCAACTACTCCCAGCCCCATAGCCTGGTCGTGGACTACAGCGGCATCTACTACGATGCGACCCGCCCTTCGGACCTGGAGACGCTGCTCGCCGAAGCGACCTTCGGCCCGGACGAGCTGGCACGCGCCGACCACGCCATGCAGCGCCTGCGTCGACTGCGGCTGTCGAAGTACAACCACGCCCCGGATCGGCCGCTACCCGCCGCCGACCGCTCGCGCGTGCTGGTCATCGACCAGACCCGCGACGACGCCTCGATTACCCATGGCATGGCCGACGCCGGCTCGTTCCAGCGCATGCTGGAGAGCGCGATCGACGACCACCCCGATGCCGAGATCCTGATCAAGACCCATCCCGACGTCATCGCCGGGCGCAAGCAGGGTTACCTGACCCGGGCCTCGGCGCATCCCCGCTGCCGGCTGATCGGTGACGACATCAATCCGTGGGCGCTGATCGATGCCGCCGACGCGGTCTACGTGGTCACCAGCCAGCTGGGATTCGAGGCGTTGATGGCGGAGAAGCCGGTGCACTGCTTCGGCATGCCGTTCTATGCCGGCTGGGGCCTGACCCGGGACGCGCTGCGCTGCGAGCGCCGCCAGCGCCAACGCACGCTGCTGGAACTGTTCGCTGCGGCCTACCTGCGCTACTGCCGCTACGCCAATCCCTACACCGGGAAGGTCTCGACCCTCGAGGCGACCCTCGACCTGATCGCCGACCAGAAGCGCCAGCGGGATCGCCTGGCGGGACGGTGGCTGGCCGTCGGATTCTCCAGCTGGAAGCGTGCCTTCATCACCGATTTCCTCGGCCCGGCCTCCAGCGTGCGCTTCATCCAGGACGACCACCCGCAGCCCCACGAACTCGAAGGTCGCGACAGCCTGGTGGTGTGGGGACAAAAGGCGACCGACTCGATCAAGGCGCTGTGCCGCCGGCACGGACTCGCGCTGTGGCGGATGGAGGATGGCTTCGTGCGCTCGGTCGGGCTGGGGGTCGATCTGATCCGGCCGCTGTCGCTGGCCTTCGACTCCCGCGGGCTCTATTACGACGCCGCCCGCGAAAGCGACCTGGAACGACTGCTCGCCGAGACGGAGTTCGAACCGGCTCTGCTGGCGCGTGCCGAGCGCCTGCGCCAGCGTCTCACCGAACTCAAGCTCTCGAAGTACAACGTGCAGGGCAAGACGCGGCCCTCGCTGC
>NZ_CEXLVS010000335.1:0-3673 GCF_982684285.1 Salinicola sp.
GAGCGCAAGCGCGACGGCGGCTTCCCCGATATCAAGGAGTTGAAGCGCCGGGTCCGCGACCGGCTCGACCCCGGACGCGACCTAGGGCACACGGATAGAGATAAAGCCTGAAGCTGGAAGAGCGGCGCTGCGCGCCTGGAAGAGGGAAGAACAAGCAAGGCCGACCCCCTGAGCTTGTGGCAGTATCGTTGATGGCATCCTGTCTTCCAGCTTCCAGCTTCCAGCTTCCAGCTTCCAGCTTCCAGCTACCACCAGTGCTTGCGCTTGAGCAACCACATCACCAAGCCGCCCACGAGGGCGGTGATCGCGAGAAAGATCACGAAGCCGTAGGGGCTGTCGGCGCCGGGTATGCCTCCCACGTTGATGCCCAGAAGCCCGGTCAGGAAGCTGAGTGGCAGGAACACGGTGGTGACGATCGCCAGCATGTACATGCGCTGGTTGAGGCGTTCGTTGTGCTCGCTGAAGAGCTGCTCCTGCAGGATCAGCGCACGCTCCTGCATGGCGTGGAAGTCCTCCACGTAGCGCGACAGCTGGTTGGCGCTCTCGCGGATCGATACCTTGGTGTCCTCGTCGAACCATTCGGGGCCGTGGGCGATCTGGTCCAGGCAGTCCCGTTGCGGTCCCATGAAGCGCCGCAGGGTGATCAGCGACCGCCGCAGGCGGGAGAAGTCGTCGGGATCGATCTCCCGGTCGCTGAGCTGATCCTCCTCGAGTTCGCCCAGCCGGTCGTCGAGCTGGTGCGAGACGTCGCCGACGTTGTCCACCAGGGCTTCCGTCAGCCAGGCCAGCAGGTCCGGAACCGACAGCGCGCCGCTACCGTCGTCGATCCGCTCGCGCACGTCGCTGACCGATTTCAACGGTCGGCGACGCAGGGTGATCAGGCGATTCGGGGCGATCCAGATGCGCAGCGAGATGAGGTCCTCGGGCGCAGCGCCGGGGTTGAGGTTGATCCCGCGCAGCGTGCTGACGGCGCCATTGCGGAATTTGGCGACGCGCGGCCGGGTATCCTCCTCCAGCAGCGCCTCGACCGGTGCCTCATCGAGCCCGGCGATCTCCTCCAGGTAGGTATGAACGTCCTCGTGGCGGAAATCGAGATGCATCCATAGCGGCCGCTCGGGATCGGCCCAGGCCTCTCGCAGCTGGCGCACGCTGAGCAAGGTGCCGCCGCCCTTGCCGTCGAGCTGGTAGGCGGCGACCAGCGCCGTCTCCGTTTCCATTGTCAGCCTCCTTGCCGGTCCGGCTCGCGGTGCGCCATGTCACGAGCATTTTCAATGTGTTGACGATAGCAGGTCGAGGCGTCGCCGCCAGCGGTTCGGCCCTGGAAGCGCTGCGAGCGCGACACGAAAAAGCCGATGCCCGGTCAACCTTCCGCCACCGCCGACGGCGCCAGCATCGGTTCCAGTTTCGACCAGACGTTGTCGAGAATGATGGGCTGTGCCTCGGCGGTGGGATGGATGCCGTCATCCTGCAGCATGGTATCGAGATCGACGCCCTCGAGCAGGAACGGCAACAGCGGGACCTCGTAATCGCGAGCCAGCTGCGTGAACACATCGCGGAAAGCGTCGGTATAGGCGGGGCCGTAATTGGGGGGCACCTCGATGCCGAGCAGCAGCACCCTGGCGTCTTCTTTCTGGCTACGCTCGATCATCTTCGACAGGTTGACCTGCATCTGCTGGGGAGAAAGCCCGCGCAGCCCGTCGTTGCCGCCGAGTTCCAGCAGAACGATATCGGGATGATACTGTCCGAGAACTTCAGGAAGCCGTGCCGAGCCGCCCGAGGTCGTCTCGCCGCTGATGCTGGCATTGACGACTTCGTGCTCATCACCCAATCGATTCTTCAGCAGATTGACCCACCCGGCCTGTGGATCGATGCCATAGGCCGCGCTCAGGCTGTCGCCCATCACCACGATGGTGTCGGCGCGGGCCGAGCCGGGCGTCAGCGACAGCATGGCAAAACACAACAACAGTGCGCCACCCGCACGGCGCCTTGCCAACTTGGCGAAAGGCATCTCGATACCAAGCACAGGGAAACCAGGCACCATGTCTCACTCCTCGGACCATGAACGAAAGCGAATTCTACACGCCAGCCAGCTCGCCAAACGGGTAACGAGTGGGGAACGAGAGCTGGTTATTCTCGAATCGCTGGCGCTGGATGTCGATCGCGGTGAGAGTGTAGCCATCGTTGGAAGTTCCGGCGCCGGCAAATCCACCTTGCTGGGGCTGCTGGCAGGACTCGACGCACCCAGTTCGGGAGAACTCCAGATGTTCGGCCAGTCGCTGAACGACCTGGACGAGGATGGACGCGCGGCCCTGCGTGCTGGCCGTGTCGGCTTCGTTTTTCAGAACTTCCAGTTATTACCCACACTGACCGCCTTGGAAAACGTCATGTTGCCGCTGGAACTGTCGCCTCGGCAAGACGTGGCCGCCAAAAGTCGTCAATGGCTGGAGTGCGTCGGGCTCGGCGAGCGCCTCGAACATCTGCCCAAGCAGCTCTCCGGCGGTGAACAGCAACGGGTGGCGGTAGCGCGCGCGTTCGTGTCCGACCCTGACCTGGTCTTCGCCGACGAGCCCACCGGCAATCTCGACGAAGCGACCGGCGGGCGCATCATCGATCTGCTTTTCGATCTCAATCGTGAGTCCGGCACGACCCTGATCCTCGTCACCCATGACATGGCGCTCGCGACGCGGTGCGATCGTTGCCTCCGGCTGGAGGGCGGTACGTTGACGGCGATCGAGCAGCCGCGTGGAGTCGAGGCATGAACCTGATCGCGCTCTCGCTCAAGGGTCTCCGTCGCGACCTGCGGGCGTCCGACGTCCGGGCGCTGTTCGTCGCGCTGGCACTGGCCGTGGCGGCAACCACCATGATCGGTTTCTTTCTCGACCGTCTCGACCGGGGGCTGACGCGACAGGCGGGCCAGCTGCTCGGCGGGGACCTGGTGCTGGAGCAGGGACGCGCGTTCGACGATGGGCTTCGTCAGACGCTTCGCGACGCCGGGCTCGAGCTGAGCGACCAGGTCGATCTGGTATCGATGGTCAGCCAGGGGGATGCCTTCCAGCCGGCTGGTCTCAAGGTGGTGGACGATCACTATCCGCTCTACGGCGAGGTTCGGGTCGATCGGGGCAACGGTGTCGAAGGCGTGGCTCACGGCCCGTCGCCGGGCAGCGCGTGGATCGCGCCCAGGCTGGCACAGCTCTTGGACGCGGGTATCGGCGACCGGGTCCAGGTCGGGGCGCTGTCGCTGTCCATCACCGGCCTGATCGATCGTGAGCCCGACCAGCAGGCCGGCTTCGCCGGCCTGACGCCGCGCATCATGCTCAATATCCAGGATCTCCAGGCAACGGAACTGGTCAGGCCCGGTTCGCGGATCGAGTACGAGCTGCTGGCCGCCGGACCGCCAGCGGCGATCGATGGGCTCGGGCAGCGACTCGATGCGTTGCGTGACGCCGGTGTCGAGATTCGCGACGTGCGGGTGGATCGCCCGAGCCTGGGGCGGTCGCTCGAGCGGGCGCAGAAATATCTGAGCCTGGCGGGGCTGGCTGCGGTCCTGCTTGCCGGGGTCGCCGTGGCCATGGCCACCCGACGCTATGTCGATCGCCATCTCGATACGGCGGCACTGCTGCGCTGTTTCGGCGCCTCGCAACGGCAGTTGGGCCAACTCTTCGCCTGGCAACTG
>NZ_CEXLVS010000336.1:0-3574 GCF_982684285.1 Salinicola sp.
TGTAATCAGTAGGTCCCGGGTTCGACTCCTGGTGTCGGCACCAGAGCTTAGAGATAGAAGCATTGGTTAGAGCGTATCACCTCGTATGATGTGAACGCTCCACCACTTCTCAGCTCCCATCCTGTTTGGCAGTCAACACAAATTGTAGCGTCATTTTCTCTCTGCACTCGTTCCATTCATGATTGGACGAGGTGTAGTTATGCGTGTTTCCGCGACAGTGTGTTCCAAGGGCGGCGTCGGCAAGACGACCACAACGGCCAATCTTGGCGGAATCCTGGCCGATGCCGGCCTTCAGGTCCTTCTCATAGACCTGGATTCCCAGCCCACCCTCTCTTCCTACTACGAGCTGTCCCAGCCGGCCCCAGGCGGGGTGTACGAGCTGCTCGCGACAGAGCTGGTCGATCTCGATCAGATCATCTCTCATACCGCTGTTACTAATCTCGACATCATTGTCTCCAACGACTATCGGAATCAGTTGCAGCAGTTGTTGCTCAACGCCCCGAACGGTCGCTTCCGGCTGATCGATCTCCTCGATCGTTTCGCCGATCGCTATGATGCCATCCTGATAGACACCCAGGGCGCGCGCTCCGTCATCCTCGAGATGGCCGTGATGGCCGCCGATCGGCTGATCTCTCCCATCGTTCCCGAACTGCTCACCGCCCGCGAATTCGTGCGTGGTACTCAGGGCATGCTCAACGAGCTGCGGGAGCTGGCACGCTATACCCGCTTCGAAGTGCCGCCGGTCTCCATCCTGCTCAATAAGATGACCGACCAGCTCCGCGACGCCCGCGACATCGCCGATAGCATCCGCACCATGTATGCCGAGGTCGAAGACCACGGCATCAGCGTGCTCGAGACGCCGCTGGTCAATCTCTCTGCCTACCGTTCGGCCGCGCTCCAGGGGCTGCCCGTCCATCGGGTCGAGCCTCGAAAACCCTACAGTCGCAAGGCGCCGGCCTGCGCCGACCAGCTCAAGGCCGTGGCGGCCGATCTTTATCCCGAGTGGGCCGACGCCATCCATGCGGTAGGCGCTGTCACTCCCAACGGTAAACCGGGCATCAGCAAATCGGGGGTGGGCCATGTCCATTGAGACCCAATCCCCGCCGCCCCTCGAGGCTGAGGTGATGGGGCTTCTTCCCCCGCACAACATCGAGGCGGAGCAGTCCACGCTGGGCGCTTTGATGCTCGACAACACGAAGTGGGACGACATCTGCGAGATCGTCGACGCCTCAGCGTTCTATCACTATCCGCATCGGCTGATCTTCAAGGCGATGGAGGAGCTATCGCACGACGAGAAGCCGCTGGATGTGGTGACACTCTCTGAGCTGCTCGAGCGCGATGGTCATATCGAGACCTGTGGGGGCCTGTCCTATCTGGCCGAGCTGGCTCGCAATACGCCGTCGGCTACCAATGTGGTCGCTTACGCTGGGATTGTTCGTGAGCACCGGCGTCGGCGGCAGCTGGCCAACATGGGCCGCGACCTCAGCCAGCGGGCGCTGGATGGGCAGCAGCTCAGCCAGGCATTGATCGAGACCACTGAACGCCAGCTGTTCGAGCTGGCTGAGAACCGGCAAGGCAAGGAAACGGGCATACGTTCCGCGTTGACGGCAGCGATCGATACGATCGATCGGGCCTTCAACGCCAAGGACGGCATCACCGGCACGCCGACCGGCTACAAGGATCTCGACGATCTTACCTGCGGCTGGCAGGCCTCCGACCTGATCGTCATCGCAGGCAGGCCTGCAATGGGCAAGACCACGCTGGGGATGAACCTCGTCGAGAATGCGTTGGTCGCCACGGCCGGTCGCACCGAGCTGGCCACCGCCCCGATCTTCGTCTTCTCGCTCGAGATGCCCGAGGAACAGTTGATGCTGCGCCTGATGGCGAGCATGGGACGGCTGGACATGAGCAAACTGCGCTCGGGGCAGCTCGACGACGGTGGCTGGGAAAAGCTGACCTCGGCCACTAACCGCATACTGGGATTCGAGGAACGCCTGTTCGTCGATGACTCCAGCGGGCTCTCGGCGACCTCGCTCAAGTCGCGCGCCCGCCGGCTGATGCGCCGACACGGAAAGCCTGCCCTGATCCTGATCGACTATCTGCAGCTGCTCGAGGAGCCGGGTTGCGAGAACCGCAACAACGAAATCTCCGCGATATCTCGCATCCTCAAAGCCACGGCCAAGGATCTCAACTGCCCAGTGGTGGCGCTTTCGCAGCTCAACCGCACGCTGGAAAATCGTCCCAACAAACGTCCCTGCATGGCTGACCTGCGCGACTCCGGCGCAATCGAGCAGGATGCCGACGTCATCGGCTTCGTCTACCGCGATGAGGTCTACAACACCGATGAACCTGACAACAAGGGCCTTGCGGAGTTGATCATCGGCAAGCAGCGCAACGGTCCCACCGGCACAGTGCATCTCACGTTCGTGGGTTCGAGCACCCGCTTCGAGTCTCTGGCGTGGAAGCAGGTGCAGGAGGGACGGTCATGAATTGCTCGGTTAGGGAACTTCAGGATCTCGAAACCCGGCTCGCTGAAAAGCGCGACGAACTCGCGCGACTCAATCGCGAATGTCGCTTGCTCCGAGGCGAAAGGGATCGACTGATTCGATCGCTAGAAGGGCAACTGGATCTGTTTCGTCAGCAGCTCGATCACACCGACCAAGTGACAGGGGAGGTGGCCCATGCCTGACGCATTGCCGATTCGCTGCTCGACGCGCGCGCTCAAGCGCGTCGTGCGTTATGCCGTCGATCACGGTTGGTTTGTCGAGCGCACCCGTGGCGGTCACGTCCGTTTCATCAAGCCGGGCTGCCCGCCCGTGTTTACCGGATTTTCGCCCAGCGACGCGCGTGCCGAGAAGAACGTGCTGGCACGGCTACGCAGGGTACAGCGACATGAGGGGGACGAGGCATGATTCCCGACCGCATCCTTCGCAAGATCGAGCGTTGTCTGGCGCTGTCACGCTCGGCCAATAAGCACGAGGCCGGCACGGCGCTGCGTCAGGCGCAGCACCTGATGGATGAGTACGGTGTCAGCGAGATCGATGTCGCGGCGTCGACCATCGACCGAGTGGCCGTCAAGTCACCGACCGGACGCAAGCCACCACGTTGGCTCGACCATCTGGCCATCCTAAGCAATGCCGCCTTCGGTACCGCTACCGTCTACGAGCCACGTCCGACATTCGAGGGCTGGCAAGGCTACTTCGCGTTCCTGGGCGAGGCGACCCAGGTGCGCATCGCGGCCTATGCCTTCGAGGTGCTGCAGCGTCAGCTGATCGCCGATCGCAAGGCCTTCCTGAACGGGATGAACAAGCGCGCCAAGCGCATCACCAAGATTCGTCGGGCCGATGCCTATGCCCTGGCATGGGTCGCGGGGGCGTTCGAGCACATCGTGCCGGTGCAGAAGACGGAAGATACCGTCGCGGCGATCGAACACTTCCAGCAGCGCTTCTATCCCCAACTCGAGGCGATGGACGCCATCGATCGCGGCCAACGCCGTGACGATCAGCGGGCAATGGCTCGGGGCTACGCCGCCGGTCGCAATGCGCGCCTGCATGGCGGTGTCGATCGTGATCGA
>NZ_CEXLVS010000337.1:0-3533 GCF_982684285.1 Salinicola sp.
GCCGGAACGGGCTGACATCGACGTCGGAACGACCCTCGGCGATTAGTTCGGCGAAACGCGCAAAGAGCCCGGCGTATTCCGCGTCTGGGCCTTCCTCCTGCAGCTCGCCGTCGATCAACAGTCTTCTGCCGCCCGCTTCCAGCGTCAGCCGCCCGGCATCGGTCTCGACATGGATCTCCCAGATCGGCGGGGTGCCCTGCTGGCGAAAATCGAACTCGGCGTGGATCGGCACGTTTTCGCCGTCGACGAAATCCAGCGAGGCGGCGATCGGCGTCTGGCAGTTGCCGGGCACCTGCAACTGGGCGTCGACCAGGTGGAACGGGCGCGGCAGGATCGCGGTGGCGATCGACAGCGCGTTGATGCCGGGATCGAACACGCCCATGCCGCCCGGCTGCCAGATCCAGGCCTGCCCCGGGTGCCAGACCCGCACGTCCTCCTTCCACTCGATATCGACACGGCGAACCTGACGTTGCGCCAGCCAGCGCTTCGCACCCGCCACCCCGTGGGCGTGCCGGGAGTGCCAGGAGGCGAACAGCGTGACGTCATGGCGTTCGGCGTCTTCGCGCAGGGTTTCGATCTCGGCCAGCGTGGCGCCGGGCGGCTTTTCCAGCATCACGTGCTTGCCGTGGGCCATGGCCAGCCGCGCCTGCTGGGTACGAACCCCGGCCGGCGTGCACAGCGAGACCGCGTCGATCTCGGGGCCCTGCTCCAGCAGCGCCTCGAGGCTCTCGAAATTTGCCACCTCGGGTACGGAGGCGTTGCGACTGGCAACGGCCGTCAGTCGATGGCGGGGATCATTGGCGATGGCCGGGTGATGCTGATCGCGGGCGATCTTGCCGTAGCCCACGATCGCGAGACGAAGGGTGTCCATGACAGGTCCTTGTGGATAGCAGCCTTGAAATCGAAAGCCGCCCGGCATTGGCATACCGAGCGACCCTTGAGAGAAAAACGGCCCCGGCGGCGCCCTCAGCGCAGCAGATAGACGATGATGGCGGTCAGCACCGAGACGATGACGATGCCGATCATGACATCACGAGGTACCCGCTCCAATCCCTCTTTGGCGATGACCGCGATCCGTGCATCTTCGCCATCGGGCCGGTCGCCGGCGCCGAGTCGCACCTTCCAGAGCCAGGTGAACAGCGCGGTCGCCGCGAACAGGATGCCGCCGATGATGGTGAAGTGGATCGGCAGCACGCCGGTCTCCACCAGCACGAAAAGTATCGCGCTGAGAATATGACCACTGGCCAGACCACTCAGCGCCGCCGACGAGCCCAGCGACTTGACCCACAGCCCCATCAGGAAGGTCGCCACCAGCGGCGAGGCGACGAAGGCGAACACCTGCTGCAGGTAGGCCCACAGCCCCGAGAAGTACTGGATCATCGGCCCCCAGAGCGCGGCGATGGCGGCCAGGATGAAGGTACAGATTCGCCCCCATCTGGCCAGTTGGGCATCGCTGAGATCAGGTCTTGCCGGTTTGATGAAATCCAGCGTCAGCAGCGTCGCCGAGGAGTTGAGCGTCGAGGAGAGTGTCGACATCAGCGCCGCGATCAGGCCGGCCAGGATCAACCCGGTAAGCCCGGTCGGTGTGAACTCCTGCACCATTTTCGGATAGACCTGATCGGGATGCTCGAGCCCCGGCAGCAGCGGGATCACCATCGCCCCGGGAATGGTCATGATGAAGATCGGCAACAGCTTCAGCGCCGCGGCGAAGATCGACGCCCGCCCCGCCGCCTGGATGTCCCGCGCGCCCAGCAGACGCTGAACCACGTACTGGTTCATCGACCAGTAGTAGAAGCCGACGATCGGGACCCCGGTGATCAGGCCCAGCCACGGCACGCTGGGATCGTCCAGCGGCCGAATCAGCGACAGCTTCTCCGGGCTGACCGCCTCCTTGACCGTCGACCAGCTGTAGTCGAAGTGGCCGAAGATGATCCAGGTCATCGCCGCCGACCCGCCGATCAGCACGCAGGCCTGCATCACGTCGGTGTAGACCACCGCGCGCAGCCCGCCGAAGGCGGTGTAGATGCTGGTGAACAGCGCCAGCAGCGCGCACACCTCCCACAGGTTGGTGCCGGGGATGAAGGTGGTGACGATCAGGCCACCGGCATAGAGCGTGCCGGCGGTATCGAGGATGATCGACAGGAACAGCGTGATCACCGAGAGATACTTGCGCAGCCTGGAGTCGAAGCGGCGCTCCATCAGTTCCGGCATGGTGGTGATACGGGCCCGCATCAGTACCGGCAGCACGAAGATGGCGGTGAACATCAGCACCACGCCGGCCATCCACTCGTAGTTGGCGGCGGAGATGCCGTGCTGGTAGGCGGCCCCGGGCAGGCCGATCAGCGTATCCGAGGAGATATTGGAGGCGAACAGCGAGAAGCCGATCGCCAGCGGGCCCAGGCTTCTCCCCGCCAGAAACAGCTCCTCCGGCGTGGTCTTGCCCCGGGCCGTCTTGTAGCCGATGAAGGTGACGATCAGGAAATAGGCCGCGATGACCGCGAAATCCCAGAATTGAAGATCATCCATGAGCGCGTTCGCTTTTGATCTGTGGTTGTTTTGGCGAGCGATGGCGGCGCGATGGCACCAATGGCCATCCGTCGCGATGACGCCCATTCAGGCGTTCACGATCCAAAGGTTAGTCAGCACACGGTCGAAATTCCATTCCCGGACAGCGGGTTGCATGACTCGGGAGTGCAAAAGACGCCCGCCGCATGGTCGACGAGCGCCTTGGCATTGCCAGATCACCGGGGACGATTGGCCCTTTCAGTCATACGAAAGATACGACCAATGTCTAATGCGGATTGCCGGATAAAGACGCCTCCAGCACTCTTGCCACGTGCAGCGCCTCGCGTCCGGCGCCGTCGAGAATCTGATGGCGGCAGCTGGTGCCGTCGGCCACGATCCAGGCGTCCTCGCCCGCTTCACGAACCGCCGGCAGCAGCGAAAGCTCCGCCATCTGTTGCGAGGCTTCGATATGCTCCGCCTCGTAACCGAAGCTGCCCGCCATGCCACAACACGAAGAGACGATCGCCTCGACCTCGAGCCCGGGAATCCAGTTCAGCACCGTCATCACCGGCGTAAAGGCATCGAAGGCTTTCTGATGACAGTGACCGTGGACCTTGGCCCGGCTGACCGCCAGCGGCTCGAGTGCCAGGTTCAGCCGTCCCGCCTGCTTCTCCGCGACCAGGAACTCCTCGAACAGCATGGCGGCCTCCGCCAGCCGCGTCCCCTCATCACCAAAACCAAAGTGCAGAAACTCGTCGCGCAACGTCAGCAGGCACGAGGGCTCGAGCCCGACGATCTTGACGCCGCGTTCGACGTAGGGCATCAGGGTCCCGAGGGTGCGGCGTGCTTCTTCCTTGGCCCGATCCACGCGCCCTGCCGCCAGGTAGGTTCGTCCGCAACAGAGTGGCCGCTCGCCCTCACGGACGTTGAAATGGACACGGTAGCCCGCGGCTTCCAGCACGCGCCGCGCCGCGGCGGCGTTGTCGCCCTCGAAGTAGTTGTTGAAGGTATCGACGAACAGCACCACT
>NZ_CEXLVS010000338.1:0-3508 GCF_982684285.1 Salinicola sp.
ATGGGCCCTCCCCGGCCATGTCTGAAAAGGACTGCGCTCGCCCATACGGCGTTAAAAATCGTCTCGAGATGCTCATTTACACTCCCGTAAACTCCGCTCTCTCGCCGATTTTTGCCTTGTCTGGGCTTCGCTCGTCGGACTTTTCAGACACGGCCTCAAGAAAGAGGGGATGAACGTGTGGCGCCGTAGTCTGACCCACGGACGATGGCAGTTTGAGGTCAGCGCGGGCCGCGCGCTCAGCGATGGATCGCACGCAGCACCTCGTCGAGGGCGGTCTCGCCCGCCGCCAGCCGCGCCAGCGCCGCCTGCGCCAGGCTCTGGGCGCCGGCCTGGCCGAAGGCGTACTCGGCCAGCGCCGCCTCGGGGGCGCGCTCGTGGATCAGGCCGGCCAGGTGGGCGTCGATGGGGATGAACTCGTAAAGACCCAGACGGCCGCGATAGCCGCTGTGGTCGCAGCTCTCGCAGCCCTTGGGCTCGGCCAGGCGCGGTAAGGTCTCGATGCCGGGCAGCCACTGGGCGTCGTCGGCGCGGCGCGGGCGCCACTCGCTGCAGGCCGGGCACAGCCGGCGCACCAGGCGCTGCGCCATCACCCCCTTGAGGCTGGTCGCCAGCAGGAACGGCTCGATGCCCATGTCGCGCAGCCGCGCGATCGCCCCCAGCGCACTGTTGGTGTGCAACGTCGACAGCACCAGGTGGCCGGTCAGACTCGACTGCACCGCGGTGGCGGCGGTCTCCAGGTCGCGGATCTCGCCGATCATGATCACGTCCGGGTCCTGGCGCAGGATGGCGCGCAGGCCGCGGGCGAAGGTGAGCCCGGCGTGGGGGTTGACCGGAGTCTGGCCGATACCCGGGATGGCGTACTCCACCGGGTCCTCGACGGTGAGGATATTGCGGCTGCGGTCGTTGAGCGCATTGAGGCTGGCGTAGAGGGTGGTGGTCTTGCCCGAACCGGTGGGCCCGGTGTTGAGCAGGATGCCGTTGGGCTGCTGGAGCACCCGGCGGTAGCGCTCGAGCACCGCCGGCGGCATGCCCAGGCGGTCGAGGTCGAGCAGGGCGGCGTGCTTGTCGAGCAGACGCATCACCACCCTTTCGCCGTGGATGCCGGGCAGGGTGGAGACGCGGATGTCGACGTCACGCCCGGCGGCGCGCACGGTGATGCGGCCATCCTGGGGCTGGCGCTTCTCGGCGATGTCGAGCCGCGCCATCACCTTGATCCGCGAGATCAGCACCGGTGCCAGCACCCGCGGCGGGCGCAGCGCCTCGCGCATGGCGCCATCCACCCGCAGGCGGATCACCAGCTCGCGCTCGAAGGGCTCGACGTGGATGTCCGACGCGGACAGGCGCAGGGCCTCGGAGAAGACGCCGTTGATCAGCCGGATCACCGGCGCCTCGTTCTCGCTCTCGAGCAGATCCTCGGCGCGTGGCAGTTCCTGCATCAGGCTGTCGAGATCGACGTGCTCGGCCAGACCCTCCAGCAGCGCCGCGTTGTCGGCACGCTCGCCGTCGTGCAGCGCGGCCAGACGCGCCTCGAAGGTATCGGCGTCGAGCCATTCGCACTCCTCGGCGCGGCCCAGGCGGCGCTGGATATCCTGCAGTACCTCGAGCTGCAGCGGCGACGGCGTGTCGCGGCACAGCAGACGGTAGCCGTGCGTGCCCGGGGCCAGCGCCACCCCGGCGCGCTTGGCCAGCCGGTAGGGCAGTGGCGCGAGGTCGTCGCCGGCGGTGAGGGCCGCGGTCGCGGTCATGGCGCCAGGCTCCCCAGGCGGCTGCGCTGGTCGGGGAAGAGCGCGCTCCAGCGCGGCTGACCCAGTGAGGCCGGCGCCGCGCCATCCCCACCGCCACCACCCGTTCCCGCGCCAGCCGACGACCTGCCGGCGGCGACCGTGCTGGCCGCTTCCCACGGCGCCAGCGCCTGATCCTCGTCGAAGCCGGCGAGCAGCTGCTGGGCGCGCATGTAGCGGTACTTGTCGGCGGTGGCGCTGTCCATCTGGGCGGCGTCGCGGAGCACCCGGGCGCGGATGAACACCATCAGGTTGCGCTTCTCCTGCTCGTCGCGGTTGTACTGGAACAGCTTGCCGATCAGCGGGATGTCGCCCAGCAGCGGTACTTGTGCCGAGGTCGAGTTGCCGGCGTTGCTGATCAGCCCGCCGAGCACCACGATGCCGCCGTCGCGGGTGATCACCGAGGTCTCGATCTCGCGCTTGTTGGTGACCACGTCGGAGGCCTGGACGTTGGGATCGATCGACGACACCTCCTGGACGATATCCATGCGGATGGTGTTGTCGGAGCTGATCGAGGGGCGGATGCGCAGGCTGACCCCGATGTCCTCGCGCTGGATGATCTGGTAGGGGTTCTCGTTGAAGGTGGTGGAGCCGGTGACGAAGGGCACCTCCTGGCCCACCAGGATATAGGCCTGGGCGTTGTCGAGGGTGGTCAGCGAGGGGGTCGACAGCAGGTTGGTTTCGCTGTCGCTCTGCAGCGCGCCGAGCAGGGCGGCGAAGCTCACCCCGCTGTCGCTGATCCGGCCGACGCCGGCGCTGGCCCCAGTGATGCTGCCGAGTAGCCGCGCCAGCTGGCTGGTGTCGTTGCGCGCGGCGGCGCCGGCGATGGCGTTGATCCCCGGCTGGCCGTCGGCGGCGTAGTTGAAGCCGCCCACCGGCACCGTGCCGCTGCCGGAGAGATCGCCGAACAGCCACTGCACGCCGAGGCGCTTGGCGCGGGACTCGGTGATCTCGGCGATGATCGCCTCCACCGCCACCTGGGCGCGGCGGATGTCGAGCTGCTTGATGATGCTGGCGTAGGCGTCGAGCCGCGCCGGTGGGCCGATCAGTACCAGCGCGTTGGTCGAGGGGTGGACGGCGAAGCCGACCGCGTTGTCGCCGCTGCCGAGGGTGCCGGCGACCGCGGCGTTGCGGCTGGTGGCGTCCGGCAGTGCTGGCAGCCCGCCGCTGCTGGTGTCAGCCATGGCGCCGAGACTGCCGCCCTGCAGTGCGCTGGCGCCGCCTCCGGCGCGCTGGAGCAACTGCTGCACCTGACTCTGGGGATTGGCGCTGTCCGCGTTCTGGGGGCGTTCGCCGGTCAGCCCGCCGAGGACCGCGACCACCGATTCGGCGCTGACGTTGTCGAGATAGATCACTCGGGTGTTGCGCTGCTGGGTCCGGGCCTGGGGCGCATCCAGCGAGGCGACGAGCTGGCGCACCCGGGCCAGCCCGGCGGGATCGCCGTAGGCCACCAGGGCATTGGCACGCGGGTTGGCCACCACCTTTACCTGACCGCCGCCCTCGCGTTGCATCAGCGTGTCCAGGGTGCCGGCGAGCTCGTCGGCGGAGGCGTGCGCCAGTGGCAGCACTGCGGCCTGGAGATCGCGCTGGCGGTCGAGACGCCGGGCCAGCTGGGTCAGTCGCTGGAGGTTGTCGCGCCAGTCGGTGACCACCACCAGGTGGCTCTCCGGCCACGGCGTGACCGTGCCCACCTGGCTGTCGACCAGCGGCTGCAGCACGTTGGCCAG
>NZ_CEXLVS010000339.1:0-3476 GCF_982684285.1 Salinicola sp.
TTCGCCGATTTTTGCCTTGTCTTGCCTTCGCTCGCCGACTTTTCGTACAAACCCTCGGTCGGGCCCGCCGCTTCAATCGGCGGGCCCGTTCCGTCTCTGGCGGATGATTGCCGTGGTGCTGGCGTCAAGGCTTGGGGAAGCGACCGTCTTTTTTTGAGTGTCCGTCTTTTTTGTGAGTCGATGCATCTGACGTGATACGAAAGGCGTATTGGGGTAGTGATTCGTCCTGCAAGAACTAAGATTCTCAATAAATCATCGTGGCACGCCGGCTGACTCGCCGTTCCTTGCTCATGTCATCAAGCGCGATCACGATGATGCCCATCAAATCCGACGATGTTTTCGTACTGAAGAGCCGAACTATGATTGCACCGAACCTGCCTCAGCAGGAGACAGAGCGCTTGAGTTTCCTGCACGACCTACAACTGCTCGATTCGAACGCGGACGAAGGCTTCGATCGGTTGACGGAGCTGGCAACGCAAATTTTCGACGTGCCCATGTCGCTGATCACGCTGATCGATGAAGATCGCCAGTGGTTCAAGTCGCGCCAGGGTTTGAGCGTGTGCGAGACGCCCAGGCGGATCTCCTTCTGCGGTCACGTCGTGGCCGACGGCCAGCCGATGGTGATCAACAACGCGCTGCGGGATCCCCGGTTCTCGGACAACCCGCTGGTGACGGGGGCGCCCTTCATACGCTTCTACGCGGGCTATCCGCTGTTCGTGGCGCCGGACATCTGCGTCGGCACCCTATGTCTGATCGGCACGCTCCCGCGTACGTTCGAAGAGACCGACATGCGTCGAATGAAGCTGCTCGCCGCCCAGGCCGAGGAGCTGATTCATCTCCACGTTCTGCGTGTCCGTGCGAATCTCGCCAGGGTGCCGGTTTCAGGTGCGAGCGGTGATGTCGTCTAGCCATCGTCGGCGGGAAGGCACAGTAGCGTGGGCGTCTCGATCGGGGTGATTGGCGCCCGGAAGTGGGCGTTCAGCTCGGGCAGCAGTTCGCGCACGAAACGCAGGAAGAGTTCCGTCACCGGCGTCGGGTAGCGGTCCTTGGGATAGACCGTGCACCACGAGCGCCTCAGCGGGAAGCCCGGGATCGTCGGGCTCGCCAGCAGGCCGGAGGCGAGCTCCAGTTGCACGGCCAGTCTCGGCAACACGGCGACGCCGAGATGGGCCATGACCCCCTGCTTGATGGCCTCGTTGGTGCCGAGTTCGATGGTGTGGTGCAGTGAAATGCGCTCCCGCGCCGCGAAATCCTCGAACGCCGTGCGTGCCCCGGATCCCGGCTCTCTCATCAGCAGGTAGTGCCTCGCGAAATCCTCGAGCGTGGCCTTGTCGGCGGTCACCAGCGGATGGCCCGGCCAGACGACGGGGATCAGTTCGTTGTCCAGAATGGGCATGAAGACCAGGTTGGGATCGTCCGGCACCATGCCCATGATCACCAGATCGTCCCGCCTTTCCGCCAGTCGCTCGAGCGCTTGCCCCCGGTTGCAGACGCGCAACCGAATCTGAACCTCCGGGTAGCGGGCGCGAAAGCGAGCCAGGATGTGCGGCACCACGTATTGAGCGGTCGAGACGGCGGCCAGGTTGAGCTCGCCGCGGATGGTGCCGGCCAGCTCCGACAACTCCATCTGAAGGCTTGAGACCTGACCGAAGATCGACTGCACCGAGGCGGACAAGGCGTCGGCGGCGGGCAGGATGTGGAGGGTCTTGCCGGCATACTTGAACAGCGGCTGGGCCAGGGCCTGCTCGAGCTGTCGGATCTGGGCGCTGACGGCGGGCTGTGTCAGGCCAAGTTGCTCGGCGGCGCGCGAGTAGGACTGCTGCCGATGGACGGCCTGGAACACCTGAAGCTGACGGAATGTCAGGCGATTGAGCAGGTTGGGTCTCGACATTCGGTACGCTCTCGCGGTCAGGTATAAGGTGGAGCTTATAGGTTGGCAAAAAAATATCAATTTTTCTATTGGGTCCCGGGTGGCTAGCGTAGAGCAGAAGAGAACCAACGCTTATCCGACAACCGGGAGAGCTTGCGGTGTTTAAGAAGCTGCTGATCGCCAACCGTGGCGAGATCGCCGTGCGTATTGTACGGGCCTGCGCCGAGATGGGCATCCGTTCGGTCGCGATCTATACCGAGCCCGACCGATTTTCGTTGCACGTCAAAGGCGCCGACGAGGCGCATTTCGTCGGAGAGGAGCCGCTGGCGGGCTATCTGGACCCGCGGCGTGTCGTCAATCTGGCGCGCGAAACCGGTTGCGATGCCATTCACCCCGGCTACGGTTTCCTGTCCGAGAGTGCCGAGTTCGCCAGGATCTGTAGCGAGGCCGGAATCGCTTTCGTCGGCCCGAGTGCCGAGGTCATCGCCAAGATGGGCGACAAGACGGCGGCGCGAGCGGCCATGCGCGAAGCCGGCGTACCCATCACGCCGGGATCCGAGGGCAATCTTGCCAACCGCGAAGAAGCGCTGACGGTGGCGGAGGAGATCGGGTATCCGGTCATGCTCAAGGCGACCTCCGGTGGCGGCGGGCGGGGCATCCGCCGCTGCGATACGCCCGAGCAACTGACTCAGGCCTGGGACCGGGTGATCTCCGAGGCGACCAAGGCGTTCGGCAGCGCCGAGGTGTTCATGGAGAAGTGCGTCGTCGATCCGCTGCATATCGAAGTCCAGGTGCTGGCGGACGGTCACGGTGGCGTCATTCATCTGTTCGAGCGCGACTGCTCGATCCAGCGTCGCAATCAGAAGCTGATCGAGATCGCCCCCAGTCCCCAGTTGACCCCGGAGCAGCGCAGCTACGTCGGCAAGATGGCGGTCCGTGCCGCCAGCGCGGTGAGTTACGAGAATGCCGGCACCGTGGAGTTCCTGGTCAAGGACAATGAAGTCTACTTCATGGAGATGAATACCCGGGTCCAGGTCGAGCACACCATCACCGAGGCGATCACCGGGGTCGACATCGTTCGCGAGCAATTGCGCATCGCTGCGGGGGAGAGGCTGGCCTACCGCCAGGAGGACATTCGCCATCAGGGCTACGCGATCCAGTTCCGGATCAACGCCGAGGATCCCAAGAACGACTTCCTGCCCAGCTTTGGCCGCATCACGCGCTACTACGCGCCCGGCGGCCCCGGCGTCCGCACCGATACCGCGATCTATACCGGTTACACCATCCCGCCATACTTCGATTCGATGTGTCTCAAGCTGATCGTCTGGGGCATGACCTGGGAGGAGACGCTCAACCGGGGCATCAGGGCATTGAACGACATGCGCCTTCAGGGGGTGAAGACCACCGCGCCGTACTATCAGGAAATTCTTCGCCACCCTGCGTTCCGCGCTGGCCAGTTCGATACCGGGTTCGTTCCCGCCCATCCGGAATTGCTCAACTACTCCGTCAAGCGCAATCCGGAGGAGATCGCCCTGGCGATATCGGCGGCCATTGCAGCTCATGCCGGGCTCTGAGCGCGGCCAACTCGGAATACGACGAATCGATC
>NZ_CEXLVS010000340.1:0-3469 GCF_982684285.1 Salinicola sp.
CGCCCTCCTCACGGCGCGTGCCGCCGCCCGTGCCAGTGGCCTGCCGGCGCTGGCCGACGACTCCGGTCTGGCGGTCGATGCCCTCGCCGGCGCGCCAGGCATCTACTCGGCCCGCTACGCTGGGGACGCCAACCGTGGCGAGTCCCGGGACAGCGCCAACAACGCCAAGCTGCTGGAAGCGCTCAAGGAGGTCCCCGAGGGAGAGCGAACGGCGCGATACTGGTGTGTGCTGGTCTATCTGCGCCATGCGGACGACCCGGTACCCCTGATCGTCCAGTGCGACTGGCCTGGCGATATCCTGGCCTATCCGCGTGGCGAGGGGGGATTCGGTTACGACCCGCTGTTCTGGGTTCCCGAACGAGGCATGAGCGTCGCCGAACTGAGCGCCGAGGAGAAGAATCGGTTGAGCCACCGGGGACGCGCGCTGCAGGCGCTGGTCGCGCAGCTCAGGGCATCGGAATCGCATCGGGAATGAGGGATCTGCCACCGCTGGCGCTCTATATCCACGTACCCTGGTGCGTGCGCAAGTGCCCCTACTGCGACTTCAACTCCCACGGCGTGGGTCGAGGCGCCGAGCTGCCGGAAAGCCGGTACGTCGATGCCTTGCTGACCGATCTCGAGCAGGATCTGGTGACGGTGCAGGGTCGTGAGATCGTCAGCATCTTCATCGGCGGCGGGACGCCGAGCCTGTTCTCCGCCGCGGCCTACCAGCGCCTGTTCGACGGTCTGCGCCAGCGTCTCGTCTTTGCCCCGGATATCGAAATCACGCTGGAGGCCAACCCGGGGACGGTGGAACAGGCCCGCTTCGAGGGATACCGCCGCGCGGGGATCAATCGGCTCTCCATCGGTGTACAGAGTTTTGCCGCCGAGCAGCTCGAGGCGCTGGGACGTATCCACAGCGGCGGGGAGGCACGGCGTGCCATGATCAGCGCCCGGGAGGCCGGCTTCGACAACGTCAATCTCGATCTGATGCACGGTCTGCCGGGGCAGACGCCGGCGGCCGCGCTGGGTGATATCGAGCAGGCGTTGGCGCTGGAGCCGACCCATCTGTCGTGGTACCAGCTGACGCTGGAGCCCAACACCGAGTTCTTCTCCCATCCGCCGCCGCTGCCCGATGAGGAACGGCTCTGGGATATCCAGGACGCGGGGCATGACCTGCTGGAGTCGGCCGGATTCTCGCGCTACGAGATTTCCGCCTACGCCCGGCCGGGGCGGCAGGCGCGTCACAATCTCAACTACTGGCGCTTCGGCGACTATCTGGGTATCGGCGCCGGAGCCCACGGCAAACTGTCCTCCATCGACCCGGCGGGGCGGTGGCGCATCGAGCGGCGCTGGAAGACGCGGCAGCCGGAAGCCTATCTGCGCCGGATGAACGATCCGCGGGGATTCGTGGCGGGAAGTCAGCCGGTGGATGGCCCGGCGTTGCCGCTGGAGTTCCTGATGAACGCCCTGCGCCTGACCGCAGGCGTCGATGCCGAGGATTGGGAAAACCATACCGGGCGACCGCTGTCTGAGCTAACGCCTCGTCTGGAAGCGGCGCGCCGGAAAGGTCTGCTGACGATCTCGCCATCGCGCCTGCAAGCGACCCCGCAAGGCCTGTTATTCTTGAACGATCTGCTCGCGCTGTTCGACGAGGAGGCGTAGCTCTCCCCGCCGGCGAAGGCCGGGCAGTGATGGATTCATCGTCACGCACCTCGCCACAGGGCGAGGCGTGACGGTCGGCAAGCAAGGAGCTCTCCAAGCATGAAGATGATGAAAAAGACGTTCTGGTTGTCCATTCCGGTTGCCGTGGCGGTCGGGGTGGCAGGCTGCGCCTCCAACGGTGCCGACACCCAGCAGCAGCAAGGTAGTGGCAACACCAATACCTGGGGTGGCGCCGGTATCGGTGCGGTGGCGGGTGCCGTCGTCGGGGCGCTCACCGGTGACGGCGGCAGCAGCACGCGGGATCGAGCCTTGATCGGTGCGGCAGCGGGTGCGGCGATCGGCGGTGGCGTCGGTGCCTACATGGATTCCCAGGAGAAGGAGCTGCGCAATCGCCTGGATGGTACGGGCATCGGCGTCGAGCGCGACGGCAATAACCTGATCCTCAACATGCCGAGCAGCGTGACGTTCGACGTCGATTCCAGCGATCTGCAGACACCGGCGCGTCAGGCCCTCAACGACGTCAATGCGGTGCTGCGCGCCTACCCGGAAACCCGCATCAACGTGGCCGGTTACACCGACAGCACCGGATCGGAGAGCTACAACCAGAAGCTTTCCGAGCGGCGTGCACAGTCGGTGGCGACCTACCTCGAGCAGGGCGGTGTCGAAGCCGGCCGGATCAATGCGGTCGGCTACGGCGAAACACGCCCGGTCGCCAGCAACGAGACCGATGCCGGGCGCGCCCAGAATCGTCGCGTCGAAATCACCCTGACGCCGACCCGGCAGTCCTGAGACGACCAGCCGTACCGGGACGGTCAACGTACCGATCTCGGATCCGGGCGTGGCCAGGAGCCGCGCCCTTTTTGATGGACAGACGCCATGCTTGCCTACCAGCACGCTTATCACGCCGGCAATTTTGCCGATGTTCACAAGCATCTCGGCCTGAGCCGACTCGTCTCGGCCATGATGCGCAAATCCTCCGCCATCAGCTTCGTCGATACCCATGCCGGCCGCGGTCTCTATCCGTTGGCTGCGGCGGAGACGCAGAAGCTTGGCGAGTTTCGTGACGGTGTCGAGCGACTGTGGCAGAGGCGTCGCAGCTTTGCCGCCGAGTCGCCCATCGGGGAGTGGCTGGCCTCACTGGCGACACTGCAGTCCCGGTCCGAGCTGAGTCGCTACCCCGGTTCTCCCTGGTGGCTGGGTTCGACGCTGCGCTCCCAGGACCGGCTGACGCTGTTCGAGCTGCACCCGGGCGAGCACCGCCACTTGTCGGATCAGGCGGTATCGCCCCACGCTGGCGTGCAGCGCCGACATGCGGACGGACTCAAGGGGCTGGTAAAGCTGGTGCCGGTCTCCACGCCGCGCTTGTGCGTGCTGATCGATCCCAGCTACGAGAGGAAAGACGAATACCAGGAGGTCGCCGAGACGCTGATTCAAGTCGTGCGAAAGGTGCGGCATGCGGTGGTGTTGGTCTGGTATCCGCTGCTGCCGGCCGGACGCCATCGACTGCTGCTGGATACGCTGAGGCAGGCCGGCGTTCCCAAGCTGTGGCGCAGCGAGTTGAAAATCCGTGAACCGGTCGCCGAGCGTGGCATGTACGGCAGCGGTTTATTGATGCTCAACCCGCCCTGGCAACTCGACACCGAGCTCGACCAGGCTTTCACCACGCTGGCCTCGGTGCTGGCCGATGGCGGGAGCCACCACGGCG
Organism: Salinicola sp.; assembly: GCF_982684285.1. NCBI lineage: Bacteria > Pseudomonadati > Pseudomonadota > Gammaproteobacteria > Oceanospirillales > Halomonadaceae > Salinicola > Salinicola sp. The sequence continues at coordinate 3,350 of NZ_CEXLVS010000340.1, forward strand.
AATGGTGGACCGACGAGACCTGACGGCGCCACCCGGCGCCGTCATCCTGCTGCTTTCGTAGCCCGTAGCCCGTAGCCCGTAGCACGTAGCCCGTGGCCCGTAGCCCGTAGAGCGGGGCCC
>NZ_CEXLVS010000341.1:0-3448 GCF_982684285.1 Salinicola sp.
ACTTCTTCACAATTTCCGCATGCTGAAAGTCTCAACAGCGTTCGACGCCACTTTCCGAAATGATGTCACAAGAGACAGAACCGTGGCCAAACCCGACGACAAGACCGATCTGCAAAAGGCGCTTTCCAATAGTCGCCGTGCTTTTCTTTTCATCTTGCTATTCAGCCTGTTCATCAACTTGATGATGCTCGCGCCATCGATTTATATGCTGCAGGTTTATGATCGAGTCATCACGACGCGCAGCCCCGAAACTCTGATGATGTTGACGTTGGTCGTGGTGTTTCTGTTTGTCGTGATGGGATCGCTGGAGCTGGTGCGCTCGCGAATCCTGGTCCGGGTCGGCAACCGGCTCGACATGCAGATCAACGAGCGCCTCTATCAGGCCACGTTCAAGCGGGCCTTGCTGGTACCGGGCAAGCCCTCGGCCCAGCCCTTCAACGACTTGACGACGTTACGCCAGTTTCTGAGTGGAAACGGTTTGTTCGCCTTCTTCGATGCGCCCTGGATACCGGTCTACATCGCCATTCTGACGCTGTTCCATCCGTGGTTCGGGATCTTCGCCACCGTCGCCGCCTGCGTGCTGCTGGTGCTGGCCTGGATCAACGAGAAGAGCACCCAGTCGCTGCTGAACGAGGCCAACCGGGAGCACGTCCAATCCCAGGACCTGGCCCAGAGCAACCTGCGCAATGCCGAAGTTCTCCAGGCCATGGGGATGCTGCCCCATCTGCTCGCCCGCTGGCGGGACAAGCACCACGACTATCTCATCAACCAGTCCCGCGCCAGCGACCGGGCCGGTGTGCTCAGCAATGTATCGAAAACGCTGAGGGTCATGTTCCAGTCGCTGATTCTGGGGCTCGGCGCCTATCTGGTGATCGAGGGCAGCCTGACGGGCGGCATGATGATCGCCGGCTCCATCCTGATGGGTCGTGCCCTGGCGCCCATCGACCAGATGATCGGTGGCTGGAAAGGCTTCGTCGCGGCACGCACGGCGCACGCCAGACTCCAGGCGCTACTCGTCGCGGTGCCCGCGGAACCCCAGCGCATGCCGCTGCCACCGCCAGTCGGGCGGCTGGCGCTCGAAGCGGTCACGGCGGCCCCGCCCGGCGACACGCAACCGACACTGTGGGAGCTCAGCCTGACCGCCAACCCCGGCGAACACATCGCCATCGTCGGACCCAGTGCTGCGGGAAAGTCGACGCTCGCCCGGGTCATGCTGGGCGTCTGGCCCACCCAGAGCGGCTGCGGCAGGATCGGGGGGACCGATATCGGTCAGTGGCCAAGAGAGCGGCTGGGCCCTTTCATCGGCTATCTGCCGCAGGACGTCGAGCTGTTCGACGGCAGCATCAGCGAGAACATCGCGCGCTTTGGCGACATCGACCCGGCGCGCGTCATCGAGGCGGCGCAGAGGGCCGGCGTACACGACATGATCCTTCGCCAGTCCGACGGCTACGACACCCGGATCAGCGGCACCGGTGGCGTACTCTCCGGCGGGCAGCGACAACGCCTCGGTCTGGCCCGGGCCCTGTATGGCAATCCCGTTCTGGTCGTCCTCGACGAGCCGGACGCCAATCTCGACGCCAGCGGAGAGCGCGCGCTGCTGCACTGTCTGCGGCAGCTCAAGGACCAGGGCACCACGGTATTCATCATCAGCCATGCGCCCGCCATTCTCGACCATGTCGATCGCGTACTCGTGCTGCAGGAGGGCCGCATGATCTCCTGCGCCCCGCCGCGGAAGGCGGCGACGCCAGCCCCGGACGCTTCACGCCAGAGTGACGCCCCCGTTCACTCGATCCGGATGCGCGCCCGCGGCAAGGCCGGCGACTCACACTCCTACCCACCCCTGGCACCGGAGCCGCCGACGCCATGACGACTGCCTCCTCCTCACCGATGACACTCGGTGCGCCCAAGCCCCAGTTGCCGACCAGCGACGACGCCAGCCGGCGCTGGGGCCTGGGGATCCTGGTGTTCGCGCTTGGCGGCTTCGTGCTCTGGTCGCTGACGGCCGACCTCGCGGTCGCTGTCGTGGCGCCAGGGTCGGTCGCCGTCGAGACCTCGACCAAGAAGGTCCAGCACTTCGAAGGCGGTATCGTCCAACGCATCCTGGTCGGGGATGGCGATCGAGTCGAGGCGGGCGACCCCTTGATCGTGCTCGACGATACCCAGCCGCTGGCCAAGCTCTCCATCGCCGAATCGGAATACCGCATCGCGCTGGCCAGCGAGGTGCGACTGCTGGCCGAACAGAGCGACCGCGATTCACTGACATTCCCCGCTATCCTGCTGGGCGACGTCTCGCCCCGGGTGGAGGCCGTGGTCGATGTCCAGAAGCGGCTGTTCCAGGTTCGTCGCCAGTCGCTCAAGGATGCCCTCTCCGCACTCGACGAGAAGGCCCACCAGATGCAGGAGCAGATCGCCGGGCTCGAGCGACTGCGACAGGTGAACCAGTCCAAGATCAACTCGCTGGCCGGAGAAGCCGCCGACTACCGCACGCTGTTCAAGGAGGGGCTGGGAGACAATCAGCGCCTGCGCGAGCTCGAGCGCCAGGTGCTCCAGTACCAGGGAGAGAACGCGCAGCACGCTGCCGAGGTGGCGCAGTTGCGCTCGCAGATCAGCGAGAACGGTTTTCAGAAGGAGATTCGCCTGCAGGAGTACCACCAGGGTGTGGGCGAGGACCTCAAGGAGGTGCAGTCCCAGGTCACGGACGCCGAGGAGCGGGTGACCGCCCTGCGCGATCAAGTGCAGAGGACCGCCATCGTGGCCCCCGTCTCGGGCACCGTCGTCGGCTTGCAGGTCCACACCCAGGGGGCGGTCATTCGTTCCGGCGACACGATCATGGAGGTCGTCCCGGCGAACGAGGCCTTCGTCATCGAGGCGAGAATTCCCGATCGCGACATCGACAACGTCCACGCCGGCCAACCCGCCGAGATTCGCTTCAGCGCCTTCAACCAGCGCCTCTCCAATGTCATCGAGGGCGAGGTCGCCCATGTCTCGGCGGATAGCTTCGAAGACGAGGCGACGCGGACGCACTACTACAAGGCACGCATTCGGGTGACCGACCTGGGGCATGCCAAGATGACCTCGTCGATGCAACTGCTGGCCGGCATGCCAGCCGAAGTGATGCTGAAGACAGGGGATCGCACCTTCGCCAGCTACATGTTCAAACCGTTCAGCGACATGCTGGCACGAGCGATGCGAGAAGAGTGATGCCGTCAATTCGACCCTGGATCCTGACCGGCTGCCTGGCGGCTCTGGCCACGCCGACATATGCCCAGCCGCTGGAGATCACGCCGCCGACGAACGCATCGATCGCCGCCTCCCCGGCCCCGCTGCCGTCGCTGCCGCGCCTCGTCGCCCTGGCGCTGAGCTACGACAGCGGCCTGCAGAGCCAGCGCCTCGACAGCCAGTCGGTGGCCCAGGAGGTGCCGATGGCAGAGGCCGGACTACGCCCGAG
>NZ_CEXLVS010000342.1:0-3420 GCF_982684285.1 Salinicola sp.
GCGACGTTCTCCGCGTAGGTGTACTGGGGGATGGCGTTCTCGAGCACCGATGCGGTGTAGGCCTGCACCGAGAAGTCGATCCACTCCCCGATTCCGGTTCGCGCGCTGTCGAAGCGCGCGGCCAGCGCCGCCGCCTGACGCTGGCCTGCTGCGGTGTGTTCGCGCCAGCTCGTGGCCAGCCATAGCGAGGCGTCGAGCAGCGCCAGCAGGGCGATGGCCCCCGCCAGCCAGCGCGTGTGTCGCTGAGGCCGCCAAGTGATCCCTTGCCAGCGCGCTCCGCTGTCATCGGCGAACGGCAGCGCGGTGGGCGGCTGCGTGGCCAGCCAGATAAGGCTTCGTCGGCGCGCCTCTTCGGCCACATCGCTCGCTGCGTCGCCCGCCTGGCTGCCGTGGTGCGAGCCAGCGGCAGACGTATCACTGCCGACAGCGGGTCGCGTATCGGGACTTTCATCCATACCCACATCGAAATCGGTATCGGCACTCGCATCGATACCGGCACCGGCATCGCTATCCGCCGTGCCCGGGCGCTCGGCGTCGACCCTGAGACACTCGCGCTCGCGCCAGGCCGGCGGCAGTGGCCAGTCTCGCGGCCACGCCAGCCACTGGCGAGTCTCCGGCGCGCCCGGCGCCGCGGGTGCTGCCAGCCCCAGGCACAGGCGATGGCTGCCGTCGTCGAGTGTGGTGATCTGATCCGGTGTCGTCGGCCGCGGCAGTGCCAGAAAGGCGCAGCTCCAGCCCGCCGGGGCCAGGCCGAGGCGCTGCGCCCAGGCGTGCCAGGCGGCGAGCTCGGCGCTCGGCAGGACGATCAGTTCCAGGTGGTCGCGGCCGCGCTGCAGTGCGTGCAGATGGAGCTGGTCCACCGCATCGCTGGTCACCGTCTCCAGCAGCAGCGGCCATTCGCGGCGCTTGAGCCCGCGCGGCGCGGCGAGATGGAAGTGGCTGACCGCATCCGCCGCCAGCAGCAGGGTGACCGGGTGGCTGGCGGCCAGCCGCGTCAGCGCCTGCCACGCCTCGGGGGGGCTGGTGGCGCTTAGCGTCTGCGGGGTGGCGCCTTCGAGGCACCAGTCGACACGGAGCTGGATGTCTGTGTCCGTATCTGTGTCGGCGCCAACATCGGTGAGCGGCGCGAGGCGCTGGCGCGGGGCGACGAGCAGGCGGGTGGCGGCGCGCGCCGGGCGTGCGGATCGGCGCATCAGGGCGACTCCTGGGTGAAGAGGTTGTCCGCCGTCGGCCCGGCGGCGTCGGTCGAGATGGCATCGGTCGAGATAGCGTCGGTCGAGATAGCCTCGAGCCGGGCGCTGGGGTAGCCGCTGCGGCGGCTCAGCACCCGCACCCGCGCGGCCGGCTGGCGCGGATAGAAGGCGCTGGTGCCCTCGGCCAGCAGCAGACGCTGGAAGTCGTAGTGGCGATCCGCCAGGCGGATGCGGATATCCAGCGCCACATAGTCTGGGGTCAGACGCAGGCGGTTACCGTAGCGGTCGAGCCAGGTGGCATCGCCGCCCAGCACCTGGCGCACCGCGTCGAGGTCGGTATATCCCCCCGGCGGGCGGGCGCGCAGCAGCGTGGCCAGGGCGCCGCGATCGACCTGGCCCTCGAACAGCGCATCCAGCAGCGGCAGGTCGCCGGGCCCGAGGGCGTTGAGATCGAGCCGCCAGGGGCCGTCGTCGGGCAGCGCGCAGAGTTCACCGAAACGCCCGGCGCGTCGGCTGTCCAGCGGCGCCAGCCAGTTGATCTCGCTGGGATCGCGCAGCCAGGTGTCGGCGCTCGTCCGGGGCGGGTCGAGGCGCGCATAGTCGGCACCATCCATGCCGCCGGCGCGGGGGATGTTGTCGGGGTCGATCCAGTCGGCGAGGCGGGCGACGAATTCGTCTGGGGTCATGTCGGTGAGGCGCTCGCCGGCGTAGTTCGCCACCCAGTAGCGCAGCTGGCGCTGGGCCAGCGCGGCCTGGCTGCCGCCGAGTGCGTTGAGGTTGAAGCAGGTGCGCAGGTCGTGCACCACCAGGCGCAGCTCGCCGGCGTCGGTGGGGTAGCGCAGCGGGCGCCCGGCCAGGGTCTGCCACCACAGGTCGGCATGGCGCACCGCGGCATCGGTGAGCGCACGGCGGGCGATGATCTCCGCGCCGCGGGCGTAGAACTCGGCCTGGGTCTCCTGCTGCAGCAGTTCGAGACGGGTCAGCTCGCGCCGCCCCTGCAGGGTCAGCGCGCTCAGGGTGACGCTCACCAGCGCCAGCGCCAGCAGCACCATCAGCAGCGCGGCCCCGGTCTGGCGCGGCACGCCCGATGAGCCGCGGCGGGCGCTCGGCGGTGGGGTCATGGCAGCAGCTCCGGCAGGATGGCGGTCAATGTCATTAGCCGGCCGTGGCGCTGCCACTGCACGCGCACGCCCTGGGCGATGCCGTTCGGCGGCGGCGCGGCGAGCCAGCGCCCGGCGGCGAAGAACTCCAGCGTCAACGCGTTGACGCCGTCGAGCGCGGCCACCCGCTGCCACTCGGGCTCCCCGGCGGCGTCGAGCAGCCCGTTGGAATCGAGCGTCAGGGTGGCGCTATCGCGATCCCACTGCAGGCGCTGGCGGCGCAGGCGGGTGTAGAAATCGCCTACCGGCAGCGCCACCGCGCCCAGCGAGACCCACTCCAGCCGTGCCAGATCGGCACGATAGGCCAGCGGCAGGTTGAACAGGACCAGGCCGCGTTCGTGCACCGGGCGCTGTACCAGCGCCTCCAGGCGCCGCGTGAGCAGGCGGCTGAAATCGATCTCCGCGTCCAGTGGGGCTGGTTCGGCGAAGCGCTCGCGGACACTCACCAGCTGATTGACCAGCGCCGCCACGCCGATGCCGACCAGCGCGGTCAGGGCGATGGCGATCATCACCTCGAGCAGGGTAAAGCCGCGCTGGTGCGTTGTGGCTCGGAGGACGGGTATCACGGTGGCGCCAGATAGAGGGTGAAGGTGAGCACCGGGTGCGCGCGGGCCGGGTCGTCGTAGAGCGCCAGGCGCCCCTGGCGCAGCCGCTGGATCGGTGTGGCGCTCACCGTCAGGCGCCACCAGCAGGTGTGCCCCGCCTGGCTCAGCTCGCCTTGCTGGGTGCCCAGGCGCGGCCAGTAGTGGTCGAGCGCAGCGCGGCTCTCGAACTCCCGCGCGCACAGCAGCATAGGGGCGCGGCGCGCCGCACTCTCGGCGATGCGCACGCGCTGCTGCACGCCCTGGGCGACGATCGCCGCGATCAGCAGCTCGACCTGATCTCGTTGCTTAAGCAGCGCTCATCGACGAAGCCCGCATTATGCGGGTTTTTTTATGTCGTGCATATGCAGCACAAACACAGCGCTAATAAATTAGCAGAATAGGCTTTAAAATTTGCATGTCGACCATAGATAGGTGTATAGATAGACAAGATCAAGCCAGTTTAACGGAGTACTATTTATGCGT
>NZ_CEXLVS010000343.1:0-3381 GCF_982684285.1 Salinicola sp.
GGCCGCGTGAGGGGATCGCGCTCGGCGGAGAGGGCCTCGATGTTCGGGACTGGAGGTAGATTGGCCGGCACATCGGGGACGCCAGGCGCCGCCATTCGCCATAGTGAGAGAATGTCCGCTCTCGACAGCAGTGGCGCGTCATCGCCCAGGTTCTCCCGCGTCGGCGCTCCTACTACCGGATAGATCAAGCCGAGCACGCCTTGCCATTCACCGGTATGAGCGACATCGATCGCCAGCCGGCCGCCGGCGCTGTCGCCGATGACGGCGACGGGCACGGTCGTCTCGACCACGGCCCGGCAATCGGCCAGCGCCTCGGCGTAGCTCGCTTCCGGCAGCAACCGATAGTCGACGCTGATCACCTCGCGCTGCAGGCGCTCGGCCAGATCGGCGGTGATACCGTGGTGGCTGTCGACCGAACCCAGGTTCCAGCCGCCCCCGTGCAGGTAGACGACAACGCCGGTCCGGCAGCGAGCGGGCAGGAATCGGCGGACTTTCACGTCGGTGAGACGCTCGTCGCGGAACCGCATCCCGCCAGGGTCGGCAGCGCGACGTCTCGCATGCAGGGCTTCATACGCACGGCGTTTCGCCGTCACCGGCGCCTCGGCGGCGACATCGGCGAGGCTGAACTGGTGGATGAAGTCGTCGATCCGCATCGGGTATCCTCTGTCGGTGGCTGCGGCTACCACGGTAATCGGCCGAACGGCACCATGCCAGCACGCGCGCCGGCGCACGGGTTACGACGAGACGATCGAGACGAACCCATACCAGCAAGCCCTTGTTATACTGGGTGCCTACTTCTTCGAACACGAGCTCCCGTTCATGCCGTCAGGTTGGCCGCGCACGCTTCTTCGCTATCTGGTGATCGCCATCGCGGCCTTCGTGGGCTTGTCGGTGCTGTTCGTGCTGGTCTTCCGCTTCGTGCCGGTATTCGGCTCCATGGTGATGGTGGAGCGCAAGGTGAGCTCCTGGTTCCACGGCGACAACCTGGCCATCGAGCAGCAGTGGGAGCCGTGGTCCCGGCTATCGGACAACGCCAAGGTGGCGGTGATGGCGGGGGAGGACCAGCGCTTCCCCGAACACTGGGGTTTCGACGTGGCCCAGATCAAGCGCTCGCTCGCCAACTGGTCGGACGGCGGCGACCTGCGCGGCGCCAGCACGCTGAGCCAGCAGACCGCCCGCAACCTGTTCCTGTGGACGGGGCGCAGCTGGATCCGCAAGGGGCTGGAAGCCTGGTTCACACTGCTGCTCGAGGCGCTATGGCCCAAGCAGCGCATCCTCGAGGTCTATCTCAATATCGCCGAGTGGGATACCGGCGTGTTCGGGCTGGAGGCGGCGGCGCAACACTATTTCGGCACTTCCGCCGCCAATCTCAGCGTGTCCCAGGCCAGCCGACTCGCCGCGATACTGCCCAACCCCCGCGGCTGGAGCGCTTCCCAACCCTCGGCGCACGTCCAGCAGCGGGCGGCATGGATCCAGCGTCAGATGCGTCAGCTCGGCGGCACCGCCTTCCTGCAGCGCCTCGACTGATCCCCCCGGCCTGCTCACTCGTCCGTCCAATCGGCCAGCACCGCGTCGCGTTTCTCCAGCAGGTGGCGCTCCATCAACGCTCCCAACGCAGGCCCGTCACGCGCTTCCAGCGCGCGCAGCATGTCGCGATGTTCCTCCACCGCCTTGCGCCACTTGGCTTCCGAGCGATTGGAGGAGAGCCGCAGCGGGTGGAGGCGCCGGTTGAGCGATAGGTACGTCTGGCGCAGGGCGTCGTTGCGGGCAGCGCGGTTGATCAGGTCGTGAATCCGCTGATTGGCATGGTAGTAGGCGGGCAAGTCGTGGCGCTGCCAGTGGCCCAGCATCGCTTCATGGGCTTCACGCACGGCCGCCAGCTCTTCCACGGTGATCCTGAGGGATGCCAGCTCGCCGGAGAAACGCTCCAGCGCGCTCATCAGCTCGAAGGTGTCGCGAATCTCCTGGCGGGTCATGCGGGTCACGAAAGTGCCGTAGTTGGGCGAGATCGTCACCAGCTTCTCGGCGGCCAGCACGCGCAGCGCCTCGCGTAGGGGCGTGCGCGACACCGCCAGCCGCTCGGCCAGTTCGCGTTCGTTGATACGTTCGCCGGGTTCCAGGCCGCCTTCGGTGATCAGGTCGTGTAGCCGCTCCACGATCTTGTCGTGCAGCGCGGCGCGCTCGATGCGCAGTGGTCGTGCGTCGAGGCCGAGCGCCGTATCGTCGGATGTCTGCATGCATTGAACCCTGTTGGTTTCCCTTCTTTCTATCGCAAGCGTTCGATCGTGGCTACTGCGCATCGGCGGTCGACCGGCCGATCTTCGACCCCGCCAAGGGCCTCCGCGTTCCGCCGCCGAGCTATCGGTCGGGCCCTGCGACTTATGTCGTGGTTTGTCGGAGGGCGATTATTCGGCATATTGCGTAATGAATGCAAAAAACCATATGAGTGCCACAAAACGACGTGAGGCGTGCCGTTGGCTTCACTTCTGGTTTACCTCTGGAGATGCCGCCATGCTCGAACTCGACCAACACCCTTCCGGCCGCCATTTTCTGCAGATCCCGGGGCCGTCGCCCGTGCCGGATCGCATCCTGCGGGCCATGAGTCTGCCGACCATCGATCATCGAGGCCCGGAGTTCGGTGAGCTGGGTCTGAAAGTGCTGGGAGGCATCCAGAAGATCTTCCAGACCCGGCACCCGGTGATCATCTACCCGGCCTCGGGTACCGGCGCCTGGGTAGCGGCGCTCTCCAACACGCTCAGTCCCGGCGACGCGGTGCTGATGTTCGAGACCGGGCATTTCGCCACGCTGTGGAAGCAGATGGCGCTGCGTCTCGGGATCCAGCCGGAGTTCCTCTCCTTGCCAGCGTCCCAGAGCTGGCGTCATGGCGTGCAGCCGAAGCTGATCGAGGAGCGCCTGCGGCAAGACCACGAGCATCGAATCAAGGCGGTGTGCGTGGTGCACAACGAGACCTCCACCGGGGTCACCAGCGATATCGCCGCCGTGCGCCGCGCCATCGACGCCGCCGATCACCCGGCGCTGCTGCTGGTCGACACCATCTCGGGGCTGGCGAGCGCCGACTACCGTCACGACGAGTGGGGCGTCGATGTCACCGTTTCCGGATCGCAGAAAGGGTTGATGCTGCCCCCCGGAATCAGTTTCAACGCGCTGTCGCCCAAGGCGATCGAAGCCAGCCAGCGCTCGACCATGCCCCGGGGGTTCTGGGCCTGGGACGAAATTCTCGCCGCCAACGCCAATGGCTACTGGCCCTACACGCCGAGCACCAATCTGCTCTACGGTCTCAACGAGGCGCTGGACAAGCTGCTGCTCAACGACGCCGCCCTGACCTACGAGAAGGACTCGTCGGCGGCGCTCGGCTTCGGC
>NZ_CEXLVS010000344.1:0-3369 GCF_982684285.1 Salinicola sp.
GCTTACGAGCGGCTCAAGCGCCAGCTGAGTGCCGAGGGCGTATTCGCCAATGCGGGACCGCTGCCCTACCCGCCGCGCCATCTGGCCCTGATCTCCTCCCCGACCGGCGCGGCCATTCGCGAGGTGCTCGCGGTGCTGCAGGCGCGCTGGCCGATGGTGCGGGTCAGCGTGTTCCCGTCACCGGTACAGGGCCGCGATGCACCGCCGGCGCTGATTCGCGCGTTGGCCTTGATTAATCGTCAAGTGAGAACCAATCGTCAGGCGCAGCGGGAAGACGAAAGCGACCCGTTCGATGCGATCCTGATCACCCGCGGCGGCGGCAGCCTGGAAGACCTGTGGGCATTCAACGACGAGCATCTGGTCCGGGCGATCTACCACTCGACGCTACCGGTGATGGCGGCCATCGGCCACGAGGTCGACACGACCCTGGCCGAGTTTGCCGCCGACGTGCGTGCGCCGACCCCCTCCGCCGCCGCCGAACGGCTGGTGCCGGACCGCCGCGATCTCGAGACGACGCTGGGTCAGCAGCGGAGAAGGCTTCTTCAGGCGTGGCGCGGGCGCTTCAATGCCGAATCCCAGCGTCTCGATCACCTGCGTGCGCGGCTGCGCCACCCCGGTGAACGCCTCGCCCAGCAGCGCCAGCGGCTGGCGGGGCTGGATCGTCGCCTGCAACTGGCGATGCAGCAGCGTCTGCAGCGGGATCGTCAGCGACTCGAGGCCGCCACCCGGCGCTTCGCGCGCCACGACCCGCGCCGTACCTTGCGCCAATCGCGGGAGCACGTGGACCAGCTACGCCAGCGACTGGAGAGTGCCCAGCATCGCCAGTTGCAGCACGAACGCCAGCGGCTGGAGGGCGTGGCCCGGGAGCTCAACGCCGTCAGCCCGCTCGCCGTGCTGGGACGGGGCTACTCGATCCTGCAGGACGACGACGGCCAGGTCGTGCGCGCCGCCAGCCAGACCCAACCTGGCCAGATGCTGACGGCCCGCCTCGGCGAGGGCCGTCTGAAGCTGGAGGTGAAGCGACGGCTGAAGCGCTGAGCCATTCGGGGCCGCTAAGCGAGCCGCTCTTCGGGATCCCCGGGCTGCACCAGATGGATCCGTGTCCCACCCTCGCCCTGACCCAGCCCAGGCTTGAGACGTTGTTCGGTATCGTAGTGCCCGCCGTTCTGGCACCGGAAAGGGATGGGCGCGTCGCTGAACAGTCGCTCGAGGCGCGATCTGAGCTCGGTCGCCACCTGTTGCCAACCCGCCTCATCGAGCTTCTCGCTCTGGTAGACCGGAAACGGCGGCATGACCGCCAGCCCGGGATAGAACAGCGTGCCGTGCTGGATCGGCCACAAGATCTCTTCCAGGCTGCCATTGACGCCGCGATCGCTGTAGTGCGGCGCGCGCCCGCCGATCGGCAGGATCAGCATCGCCCGGCGGCCGTCCAGTACCCCTTCGCCGTAGCGGTCGCCCCAGCGTTCGCCACCGTGCTCACCGACACCGTAGGCAAAGCCGAAAGCGAACACCCGGTCGACCCAGCCCTTGAGAATCGCGGGCATGCCGAACCACCACAGCGGGAAGCTGAACAGCACCGCATCGGCCCACAGCAGCTTGCGCTGCTCGGCGGCGATATCCAGGGTCTGGGTGTCGGAGGCATAGGCGTGGCGGGATTCGGCGATGTAGCTCAGGCGCTCCGGGTCGACCGTATCGATGAAATCCTCGCGGTCGGCGATCGCCTTCCACCCCATGGCATAGAGATCCGAGACCTGCACCTCATGCCCCTGCGCCTGCAGGAGCTCCACCGCCAGGTCCTTCAAGGCGCTGGTCAGCGACTGCGGCTCGGGGTGGGCGTGGACGATCAGAATATGGCTCATGGTCCGGTTCCTAGTTGTGGCAATGATCGGAAAATGATCGGGTTCGGACCATGATCTTGAGGCGCCGTCTGGTATTGTGGAAATCCGATATTTTGTGTCTTGGTATCAATTGAATGGATATCGAACGGCTGGACCTGAATCTGCTGGTGACTCTCGACACCTTGCTGGTGGAGCGCAATGTCAGTCGCGCCGCCAAGCGTCTGCACCTCAGCCAGCCGGCACTCTCGGCCCGCCTGACCCGTTTGCGTGAACTGCTGGGCGACCCGCTGCTGCTGCCCGCCCAACGCGGCATGATCCCCACCCAGCGCGCGCTCGAGCTCCAGGCACCGCTGCACGCCGCCATCGAGGGCGTGCGCCAGGTCATCGCCACCGGCAGCCCGTTCGAACCGGCCACGGCCAAAGCCGCCGTCGCCATCGCGGCCAGCGACTATGTGCAGTATTCGGTCCTGATGCCGCTGGCGCTGGCCCTGAGCCGGGAGGCGCCGGGGCTCAGGATCGCCTGGCGGACGATAGATACCGGGATTCTGGATGCGCAGATGGCGCGTGGAGAGGTCGACCTGGCCCTGACGACGCCCGGGACGGCGCCGGACAACCTGCGCATGCGCACGCTCTATCGCGAGGAGTACGTCGCCATCGTGCGCCCCGACCATCCGGCCTTGTCGGAATCGCTCGATCTCGACACCTTTTGCCGGCTGGATCACGTCATCGTCTCGCCGGAGGGCGGCGGCTTTCACGGCCCCGTGGACGATGCCCTGGCCGCCGTCGGCCGGTCCCGCCGCGTGGCCCTGTCGGCGCCGGGTTTCCTGGTGGTGCCGGAGATCGTTGCGCGCAGCGACATGATCGCACTGGTCCCCACCCGGGTCGCCGGAGACCGCCTTGGCCGGGTACGGCTGCTGGATCCCCCGCTACCCGTTCCCGGTTTCGACATGGCCTTGGTCTGGCATGAGCGCACCACCACCCACCCGCTGCACCGATGGCTGCGCCGGCGGATTGGCGAACTGATCTCGGATACGCGGGAGGATGGCGGGGGGATGCCGACACGTGCCTAGCCCGATGAAATGAAAAACCCGATTCGACAGTGCCGAATCGGGTGATCGCCCATCGAGAGGGCCGCGTCGTTTCAGTTGGCCGGCTGCCGCGCCTCGGCCACTCCGGTGGGCCGGCCGGCGGGGGTCATCCCGCCTGCTCCGGCATCGCGCTCGGCTTGAAGCTGCCGGGATCGAGGTCGTGGCGCGCGAGCAGCTTGTAGAAGTCGGTGCGGTTACGCCCGGCGATGCGGGCCGCCTGGGTGACGTTGCCTTCGGTGATCTTGAGCACCTTGATCAGGTAGCCACGCTCGAAGCCGGCGCGCGCCTCGCTGAACGAGGGCAGCGCGTTCTCCTCGGCGGCCAGCGCCTGGGAGACCAGCGCTTCCGGAATCATCGGCGTGCTGGTCAGCGCCACGCACTGCTCGACCACGTTGACGAGCTGGCGCACGTTGCCCGGCCAGCCGCTGGAGGCGAGCAGATTG
>NZ_CEXLVS010000345.1:0-3304 GCF_982684285.1 Salinicola sp.
CGATTCGGTCATGGACACGGTCATCACCAATGCGCTGATCCTCGACTGGTGGGGGGTGGGCAAGGCGGATGTGGGCCTGCAGAGGGGCCGGATCGCGGCGATCGGCAAGGCCGGCAATCCCGACGTGCAGCCGGGCGTCGACATCGTCATCGGGCCGGGCACGGAGATCATCGCGGGGGAGGGCAAGATCCTCACCGCCGGCGGCATCGACGCGCACATTCACTTCATCTGCCCGCAGCAGGTCGAGGAGGCGCTGATGAGCGGCGTCACCACGATGCTCGGCGGCGGCACCGGTCCGGCGACCGGCACCAACGCCACCACCTGCACGCCGGGCGAGTGGCACCTGGGCAAGATGCTGCAGGCGATCGATACGCTGCCGATGAACATCGGTTTGCTGGGCAAGGGCAATGCCAGTCTGCCGGCGGCGCTGGAGGCGCAGATCGTGGCCGGAGCGATCGGGCTCAAGCTGCACGAGGACTGGGGCACCACGCCGGCGTCGATCGACAACTGCCTGAGCGTTGCCGAGCGCTACGACATCCAGGTCGCGATCCACACCGATACCCTCAACGAGTCCGGCTTCGTCGAGGACACGATCGCCGCGTTCAAGGAGCGTGGTATCCATACCTATCACACCGAAGGCGCGGGCGGCGGCCATGCGCCGGACATCATCACCGCCTGCTCGAAGGATTACGTGCTGCCTTCGTCGACCAACCCTACCCGGCCCTACACGGTCAACACCATCGACGAGCATCTCGATATGCTGATGGTGTGCCACCATCTCGATCCGAACATCCCCGAGGATGTGGCCTTCGCCGATTCGCGGATACGCCGCGAGACCATCGCCGCCGAGGATATCCTCCACGACATGGGTGTGATTTCGATGATCTCGTCGGACTCCCAGGCGATGGGACGTGTCGGCGAGGTGGTCTGCCGCACCTGGCAGACCGCGCACAAGATGAAGGTGCAGCGCGGCCTGCTGCCGGAAGACGCAGCGCTGGGGGCGGACAATTTCCGCGCGCGCCGCTATATCGCCAAGTACACCATCAACCCGGCATTGACTCACGGTATCGCCCACGAGGTCGGGTCGGTGGAGGTTGGCAAGCTGGCCGACCTGGTGCTGTGGAGTCCGGCATTCTTCGGCGTCAAGCCGGCATTGATCGTCAAGGGTGGCATGATCGCGGCGGCGCCGATGGGCGATGCCAACGCCTCGATCCCGACGCCGCAGCCGGTCCACTATCGGCCGATGTTCGGGGCGTTCGGCAAGGCCGCCAGCGCGACCCGCTTCAGCTTCGTCAGCCAGGCGGCACTGGATGCCGGTATCAAGGCGCGACTGGGGCTGGAGAGCGAACTCTCGGCGGTCAGGCAGGTGCGGGGTATCCGCAAGAAAGACATGAAGCTCAACGACGCCTGTCCGCAGCTGACCGTCGATCCGCAGACCTACGAAGTTCACGCGGACGGTGAGCTGCTGAGCTGCGAGCCGGCGACCGAGTTGCCGCTGGCGCAGCGTTATCATCTTTTTTGAGTCGACTATTCATCCGCCGGACGGGTTCGTTATCGGTTATCTATTTCGAGGTCATCCCGAGTCCCGTATCGGCCATCACGAGGCAGACAGACATGTGGAAATTGATTGAGCGGCTGGAGGCGACATCCGATGCCGTTGCCGTCGATAGCGTGACGCTACCGTTCGAACTGCGGATGCGAGGAAGGCTGAAGGCGGTCAGCGACAGCGGCCGCGAGATCGGGCTCTTCCTGGATCGTGGACCGGTGCTTCGCGACGGTGCGTTGCTGCGCGCCGAGACCGGGGAAGTCGTCGAGATTCGCGCCGCCGCCGAGCCGATCGTGACGGCATCGATCCCGTCGGGGCTGGCGCTGGCCAGGCTCTGCTACCACCTGGGTAACCGTCACGTACAGCTGGCGCTCGGCGAAGACGAGGAGACTGGCTGGGTACGCTTCCCGCCGGATCACGTTCTCGAGGCGTTGGCCGCACGATTGGGAGCGACGCTGGAGCGTCACAAGGCGCCATTCGACCCCGAACCGGGGGCCTACGCCGAAGGGCTGGGCCATGGACATGGACATGACCACGACCACCATCACGGTTCCGCGGAAGGTCACGCCCGGGTATACGACTTCCAGCATCACCGTTCCGGGCGACACGGCCACAAGCATGAGCATTGAGGGGTGATGGTCGAGTCGACGCGCGACCCGTTGGCCCTGATGGGATTGCTGCAACTGGTCAGCCCGGCGCTGCCGATCGGTGCCTTTGCCTGGTCCCAGGGGTTGGAGAGCGCCTTCGAACTGGGCTGGGTGAGTGACGAGCAGAGCTTGCGAGAGTGGCTGGCCGGTGTTCTGCAGGATGGCCTGACAGTGTGCGAACTGCCGGTTCTGGCCAGGCTTCAGCAGGCCTGGGCGAACGAGGACCGTGCTGCCCTGCAGTCCTGGAACGACTGGCTCCAGGCCAGTCGCGAGAGCGCCGAACTGGCGGATGAGGATCTGCGCCTGGGACAGGCACTGGGCCGGCTGCTGGGCGACCTGGAGCTGTTGCCGGCCGCCGGCTGGCTACCGCCGCGGCCTGCCTACGTCACCTTGTTCGCCTGGCTGGCCCACCGTCGCGGCGTTGCCGTCGACGATGCCCAGCTCGGCTTTGCCTGGGCGTGGCTCGAGAACCAGCTTGCGGCGGCCTGCAAGGCTCTCCCCTTGGGGCAGACAGCGGCACAGCGGCTCATCGAGCGGCTGCGCCCCGAACTGGCCACGGCCGTCGGCGCCGCCAACGCATTGACGGATGCCGAACTGGGGCCGGTGCTGCCGGGGTTGGCACTGGCAAGTGCACTACACGAAACACAATATTCGCGGCTGTTCCGCAGTTGAGGGTAGGCAAGGAGGAGGTGAGTACGATGAAACACTGCTTACGCGTGGGCGTCGGCGGCCCGGTAGGATCGGGAAAGACGGCGCTGCTCAAGCAGCTCTGTCTGGCGCTGCGCGACCATTACGACATCGCGGTGGTGACCAATGACATTTATACCCGCGAGGACGCCGATTTCCTGCTCCGGCACGATGCGCTGGCCGCGGATCGTATCATTGGCGTGGAAACCGGCGGCTGTCCGCATACGGCGATTCGCGAAGACGCCTCGATGAACCTGGCGGCGATCGACGATCTCCATGCGCGCCATCCGGCGCTGGAGCTGGTCCTGGTGGAGTCCGGCGGCGATAACCTGGCCGCCACCTTCAGCCCGGAGTTGTCGGATCTGACGCTCTACGTGATCGACGTTTCCGCCGGCGACAAGATTCCGCGCAAGGGCGGGCCGGG
>NZ_CEXLVS010000346.1:0-3219 GCF_982684285.1 Salinicola sp.
CGTTCAACTGAGGCCACCGCCCAGTCAAGGAGTGTCAAGATGAAGTTTTCCGAAGCGTGGCTGCGCGAGGGGGTATCACCGGCCCTGGAGACGCAGGCGTTGGCCGATGCGATCACCATGGCGGGACTGGAGGTCGATGCCGTCGAGCCGGTCGCGGCAGCCTTCCACGGCGTGGTGGTGGCAACGGTGACCGCCAAGTCGCCGCACCCCGACGCGGACAAGCTCAATGTCTGTCAGGTCGACGATGGTTCGGGAGAGCCGGTGCAAGTGGTGTGCGGCGCACCCAATGTGGATGTGGGCCAGCGGGTGCCGTTCGCGCGGGTGGGGGCCGTGCTGCCCGACGACTTCAAGATCAAGAGGGCCAAGCTGCGTGGGGTGGAGTCGTGCGGCATGATTTGCTCGGCCTCCGAGCTCGGATTGGAAGAGGGGCGTTCGGAGGGTATCTATGTTCTGCCGTCGGACGCACCCACCGGGCAGGATTTTCGTGCCTGGCTGGGCCTCGATGACCATACCATCGAGGTCGACCTGACGCCCAACCGCGGCGACTGCCTCAGCCTGCGCGGAATCGCGCGCGAGGTGGGTAGCGTCACCGGCGCCAAGGTCAGCGAGCCGACCGTCTCCACCGTCGTGGCACGTAACAACGCCCAGTTCCCGGTCAGCGTTCGCGATGGCGAAGGTTGCCCGCGCTATCTCGGGCGGGTCATTCGCGATGTCGATGTCACGGCGAAGACCCCCTTGTGGATGCGCGAACGCCTTCGGCGCAGTGGCATCCGTAGCATCGACCCGGCGGTCGATGTGACCAATTACGTCATGCTAGAGCTTGGCCAGCCCATGCATGCCTTCGATCTCGACTCCCTGGAGGGCGGGATCGAGGTCCGTCGCGCTGTCGCTGGCGAGCGCCTGACCTTGCTGGACGGGCAGGAGGTCGCGCTGGACGACGCCACGCTGGTGATTGCCGATCGCAATGGCCCGCTGGCGATCGCGGGGGTGATGGGCGGCGAGACCACGGGTGTCTCGCCCCGGACACGCCACCTGTTCCTGGAGGCTGCCTTCTTTTCGCCCCTGGTCGTCGCCGGCAAGGCACGGGATTTCGGGCTTCACACCGACGCCTCGCACCGTTTCGAAAGGGGGGTGGACCCGGACATCACCCGCACCGCAATGGAGCGGGCGACCGAGTTGCTGCTCTCCATCGTCGGCGGCGCGCCCGGACCCATCACCGAGGTGAGAAATCCCGCCACGCTGCCGCATCGGGGCAGCGTCGAGCTGCGCCGTGACCGTCTGGCGTCATGCCTCGGCGTGCGCCTGGCGGACGAGGAGATTCAGCGCATCTTTCGCTCGCTGGGCATGACCAGTTCGGTATCGGGGCAGACCTGGCATGTGCAGGTGCCCAGCTGGCGCTTCGATGTCTCGATCGAGGAGGACCTGATCGAGGAGCTTGCGCGCATTCATGGCTACAACCGGCTGCCCG
This sequence comes from Salinicola sp., assembly GCF_982684285.1. Classification (NCBI taxonomy): domain Bacteria; kingdom Pseudomonadati; phylum Pseudomonadota; class Gammaproteobacteria; order Oceanospirillales; family Halomonadaceae; genus Salinicola; species Salinicola sp. Next base: position 1,469 of record NZ_CEXLVS010000346.1, read on the forward strand.
CCACGCGACCCGAGGCCCGCCTGAAACTGGCGGCCGACGACGAGGCGACCCAGCCACTGAGGCGCCTGCGCCGTCATATGGTGTCGAGAGGCTATCAGGAAGCCGTGACTTACAGCTTCGTGTCGCCCGAGCTTCAGTCTCTGATCGTGCCGGACGGCGTCTCTCCCGTGTTGGCGAATCCCATCTCCAGCGACATGTCCGTCATGCGCCACAGTCTGTTCCCGGGGCTGATCAAGGCGCTCACCCACAACCTCAACCGGCAGCAGCAGCGCGTCAGGCTATTCGAGGCCGGACTGGTGTTTCAGGGCCCGCTGGACGACCTGACCCAGACGCCGATGTTCGGCGGCCTGATCTGTGGGCCGCGCAGCGCGGAAGGTTGGTCCGTCAGTCGCGAAGGCGTCGATTTCTTCGATCTGAAAGGGGACCTCGAGAGCCTGATAGCGATGAGTGGATGCGCCGAAGAGTGGACATTCGTCTCGGCCTCGCACCCCGCTCTCCATCCGGGGCGCTCCGCCCGTCTCGAGCGGAACGGCAAACCGGTCGGTTGGCTGGGTGCGCTGCATCCGCAAGTGCGCTCGCAACTCGATATCAAGCCTGACATCTATCTGTTCGAGGTCGAGCAGGAGGCCCTGACGCGCGGTGTCATACCAAAGTTCAAGCCGCTGTCGCGATATCCGGAAGTCCGCAGGGATCTGGCTTTCCTGGTAGAGGAGAGCGTCGGCGTCGCACCGCTGGTCGAAACGATTCGTGCCCAGGCCGGGGAGTGGTTGACCCGATGGCAGCTATTCGACGTCTACCAGGGCGCCGGCGTTGAGGAGGGCACCAAGAGCATTGCCCTGGGCTTGACCTGGCAGCATCCTTCGCGCACTCTCAATGACGAGGAAATCAATCAGTTAATCGCAGACGTGGTGCAGGCGGCGCAAGCTCGCTTCGGTGCCAGGCTGCGGAGTTGATCTGTCATCCTGCGCGAAGGGAGCGATCATGGGAGCGCTGACGAAAGCTGAGCTTGCGGAGCATCTTCACACCGAACTTGGCTTCTCCAAGAGAGAAGCCAAGTACATGGTAGAGACGTTCTTCGAGGAAATTCGCGGATGTCTGCGCGAGAATGAACAGGTCAAGCTGTCCGGGTTCGGCAATTTCGACCTGAGAGACAAGCGGGAAAGACCCGGGCGCAATCCCAAGACCGGCGAGGAAATTCCCATCTCCGCACGGCGGGTCGTGACTTTTCGCCCCGGTCAGAAGCTCAAGGCCAGAGTCGAAAGCTTCGACGGTGAGTTGCAGGAAGAGTGAGTCACGAGAAGAGCAAGTCGCGAGAAGAGTAAGTCGCAGGAAGCCTAAACCACCGGATTCGTCCTGGGTCGCCGCGATCGCCTGCCAGCAGCTTGCTGGCAGGCGATCGCGTTTTCATTTCCGGCGCGTGAGCCCCGCTGCCGGTGTGTGCTAAGCTCCCGCGCAAATCAACTGTCGACTGAGTGTTATGTCCAAGCTGAAGATTTTTGTCGGTACCGTTTACGGTGGTGCGCTCGATGTCGCCGAGCAGGTTTCACCGCTGTTCGAACAGGCTGGTTATGACGTCGCTATCGTCGAGCAGCCCTCGCTGGAAGCGCTGACCGACGACATGCCCGACCTGGCACTGTTCTGTGTATCCACCACGGGCAGCGGTGACTTCCCAGGCGATTTCGTGCCATTCGTCCGTGAGCTGAAGACCCGATCGCCAAGTCTCGCGGCTCTGCGATACGGTCTGATCGCCC
>NZ_CEXLVS010000347.1:0-3168 GCF_982684285.1 Salinicola sp.
GGATCAGCCCGGCCACGCCGCGCCCGGTCCCCGGACCGATGCCCAGACGGGGGCGGCGGGCCTCGGCCTCGCCTTCACCGATCTTGACCAGATCCTTCTCGTCGATGTGGGGAATGCCCAGCGCCTGGGCGGTGAAATCGTTGATGACCTTGAAGTTCGACAACCCCAGTTCGTGGGCGACCGCCTTCTTGGAGAAGGCCCAGTCGTTATTGGTCATCTTGACCCAGTCTTCGTGAACCGGGCAGGCGAAGGCCAGGCACGCCTCTCGGGGCGCTTCGGCACCGACCTGTTCGAGATAGGCCTGAATCGCTTCCACCAGTCCGGCGTAGCGCGCGCAGGGCAGCGTCTCGATCGATTGAAGCTCGACGCTGCCGGGCATGACCAGCGCAAAGCGCGCGTTGGTTCCGCCAATGTCGCCGATCAGGGCGGGAGTCGTCATGTGTGCCCTCCGGGCAAGTCGGCGGCATCGAAGCCGCCAAAGGTTGCCGCGCCTTCCTCGGCACCGCCGACCAGCTGGCGGAAGCCGGCGAACAGCTCGCGGCCCATTCCCTGATGATAGTGATCCAGGTCGCAGGACGCCGGTTCGCGTTGCGCCCAGGTTTCGGCATCGACCAGTGCCTCCAGCACGCCGTTGTCGGGGTCGAGCAGCACCCGGTCGCCGTCGCGCAGATAGGCGATGGGGCCCGAGTCGACCGCCTCTGGGGTGATGTGGATGGCCGCCGGTACCTTACCAGAGGCACCTGACATTCGCCCATCGGTGACCAGTGCGACCTTGTGCCCGCGATCCTGCAGCACGCCCAGGAAAGGGGTCAATTGGTGCAGCTCCGGCATGCCGTTGGCGCGGGGGCCCTGGAAGCGCACCACGACGATGACGTCGCGATCCAGCTCGCCGCTTTCGAACGCCGCCTTGACCTGACTCTGGTCGTCGAAGATGCGCACCGGTGCCTCGACCCGGCGAAACTCGGGCTTGACCGCGGAGACCTTGATCACGCCGCGCCCCAGGTTGCCGTCGAGCACCGCCAGCCCACCGGTGGCGGAGAACGGCCGGGTGATCGGCCGCAGCACCTCTTCGTCGAGACTCTGCTGCGTGCCCTCGCGCCAGACCAGTCGGTCCCCCTCCAGGAACGGTTCCTGGGTATAAGCGGTCATGTCGGTGCCGAAGGCCGTGCGCACGTCGGCATGCATCAGGCCCGCCGAGAGCAGCTGTCGAACCAGGAAGCTGACGCCGCCGGCGGCGTGGAAGTGGTTCACGTCGGCCTGGCCGTTGGGGTAGATCCGGGTCAGCCCAGGCACGACCGTCGACAGCTCGGCAAAGTCGTCCCAGGTGATGGTCAGACCCACGGAGGCGGCCATCGCCACCAGGTGCAGGGTATGGTTGGTCGACCCGCCCGAGGTGAGCAGCCCGACCATGGCATTGACGATGGCGTGGGCGTCGATCTGCTTGTAGAACGGGTGGTAGTCGCCGCCCTGATCGCTGTTGCGGATTACCTGCTCGGTGCTGAAACGGGTGATGGCGTCGCGCAGCGGTGTGCCTGGGTTGACGAACGAGGTGCCCGGCATGTGCAACCCCATCATCTCGAGCATCAGCTGGTTGGAGTTGGCGGTGCCATAGAAGGTGCAGGTGCCGGCGCTATGGTAGGAGTCGGACTCCGCCTCCAGCAGCGCGTCGCGGCCCACCTTGCCCTCGGCGTAGAGCTGGCGGATGCGCGACTTCTCGGCATTGGGCAGCCCGCTCGGCATCGGGCCGGCGGGCACGAACACCGCAGGCAGGTGGCCAAAACGTGCGGCACCGATGAACAGTCCCGGCACGATCTTGTCACACACACCGAGATAGAGTGCGCCATCGAACATGTTGTGCGACATCGCCACCGCCGTCGACATGGCGATGACATCGCGGGAAAACAGCGACAGCTCCATGCCGGGCTGACCCTGGGTGACGCCGTCGCACATGGCCGGCACGCCGCCGGCGAACTGCGCCGTGCTACCCATGCCGCGCGCGGCTTCCTTGATCAGTTCGGGGAAGTGCTCGAGGGGCTGATGCGCCGACAGCATGTCGTTGTAGGAAGAGACGATGCCGATATTGGCGCTGTTCATCAGCTTCAGGCTGTTCTTGTCGCCAGCGTTGCAGGCGGCGAAGCCGTGAGCCAGATTGCCGCAGGAGAGTTCCGCGCGGTGGACGCCCCGGCGATGCTGTTGCTGCATCCGCTCTTCATAGAGTCGGCGTCGGTCGGCGGAGCGCTCTTCGATGCGCCTCGTTACACGGTCCAGGGTAGGGTCGAGCGTCATGGGGTGCCTCATCGAGCTGTCAGGTTTATTTGGTAAACTTACCAAAAAATACCCCGTATGTTCGCGAATGAGCCTTTGGTATTAGCCTTTTGGGGTAATATTTTTTCATGTGACGATGTTCTAGACTACGTACTAGGCTATTCACCAGTTCTGCTGCGATCTAATCTTTGCGTTCGATCCGATGCAGTGCCGGGATGGAGCGCAGGCTCGCTGCCCGGCCGATTCAACGTCTCGATTACGCCAGCTTCAGCGTCTCAGTCACGCCATCAAAAGGAGAGCACCATGACATTGCGTGTCGCCATCAACGGATTCGGCCGCATTGGCCGGAACGTACTTCGTGCCATGTACGAGAACGGCTATCGGGATCGGATCGAGGTCGTCGCCATCAATGATCTCGGCGATCCTGCGCTCAACGCCCATCTGCTGCGCCACGACAGCGTTCACGGGCGCTTCGGATTCGAGGTCTCCCACGACAGCGATACCCTGAGCGTAGACGGGGATAGCATTCGCATCCTCTCCGAGCGCGATCCGTCCCAGCTTCCATGGAAGTCGCTGGACGTCGATCTGGTGATGGAGTGCACCGGGCTGTTCACCAGTCGCGACGCCGCCGCCAAGCACATCGAGGCGGGCGCGGGGCGGGTGCTGATCTCCGCGCCCAGTGGCGATGCCGATGCGACGATCGTGTTTGGCGTCAACGAGGGAACGCTGAAGGCCGAGCACCGGGTGGTCTCCAACGCCTCGTGTACCACCAACTGCCTGGCGCCTGTGGCGAAGGTCCTCGATGAGAAGTTCGGGATCCTCTCCGGTGTGGTGGAAACAATCCACGCGTATACAAACGACCAGCAGCTTCTCGACTCCCACCACAAGGATCTCCGCCGCGCC
>NZ_CEXLVS010000348.1:0-3150 GCF_982684285.1 Salinicola sp.
CGCCGCTCCGGCATCGATGCCGGAGCGGCGTTTGACGTTGTGGCGCAGGCTCCGAGACCCGGCGATCAGAGCTGGCTGCGGATCTTCTCGACCAGTTGGGACGCCCGTACCGTGTAGTTGGCCATCATCAGCGAATGGTTGGCGAACAGTCCAAACCCGGAGCCGTTGAGAATGACCGGACTCCAGACGCGGGCCTGGGAGCTCTTCAGCTCCGCGATGAGCTGGTCGAAATCGTCACCGGCACCGCTGCCATCGATCACCTCGGCATAGTCGAGCCTGGCGGCCTGAAGCAGCTGTGCCAGCGCCCAGGTCGTTCCACGCGCCTCGAAGAACACGTTGTCGATTCGAAGCCAGGGCGTGCTGTCGGTCTGCTGGTCACCACTCGGCGACTGGCCGACATTGGCAGCCAGTTGCCGGGTCTGGGTCTGCAACCGCTGCTGGACCTGGGCCAGCCACTCGGCCAGCGCCGCGGCATCGGGCCCAGCCGGCGGCTCGGTCGATGCGGCCGCGTCCTGGGTCGGCTCACCCGGCCCGGCACTGTTCTCCAGTGCGGTGAAGGCTTCGCCCAGGTTGTTGCGCGCCGATTTCAGGAGGGTCTCGGATGCCGGCCAGCGCCAGCTGTCGAGATCGCCGCCAAGCGACTCGTTGGCCTGGCTCAAGGGCGCATTGCCCACGGCCAGCGCGCCGCCCAGCATGGCGACCGCGTCGCGAACCTGCCGAGTGACGCCCGCCTCCCAGTTGGGCATGTTGTCGAGCCACAGGCCCGGCGGCATGACGTCATTGCGCAGGTAACCGCCGGGCTTGTGAAGCAGCGTATCCAGAATCGAGATATTGCTGGCCAACAGGGCTTCGCCCGGCGGTATCGGTTTCTCTTCTCCGCCGGTGTCGACGCTCTGGGGGAAGCCTCGCTGCATCTCGACTGCCTGTTTCGGGTCCGTGGGCGCGGGCGTCCAGCTCCACCAGATACCCAGAACGATGCAGACCAGCAGGTAGATGACGACCAGCCCCACCAGCGGCTTCCAGATCCAGCCGTACTGGGGCGTTTCGAGAACCTCGGTGCGCGACAGTGGCGCCTTCTTCTTGCGCAATAGAGCCATGGACGATCCTTGTCATTTCGAGAGGTTGGAAAACATGTCGAGAAAGGCCGTCTGCGCTAGCCCGACCTGAACGGGGTTGGGAGACGATATGACTCTATCCTATCATGCTCCCCGTGACGCGCAGCCCGCCTTTCGCTGCATGCCGGGCCGGGTCCAGCGGCGCGGTCGATGGCACTTTTCCGCCCCCGTGCGATCGAAAGACGCATCGATTCACGCGGCTCTGCCGCCACTGCCCGCCCGCCAGGGCCAAGCCTCAACCGTCGTCGGGATACCCATTAGCGAATGTCGCGTTTCTACTGGTTGGTTTTGATGTTTTGCTGCTGTCTGTCGGCACCGCTGGGCGCTGCCCACGCCGACGCCCTTCAACGGGAACGGCAGCCTCCCTTCGCCCAGAGCGACGCGCAGTTTCTTGCGGTCGACCAGGCATTTCACGCGTACGCCTGGCATGACGATGAACGCGTCTACGTCGGCATGCGCAACGAACCGGGCCACTATCTCTATCGCCACCGTTTCGCGCTGGAGAGCCGTCAACCCGGCGTGACGCTGGGTACGCTCGACCTGCCGCCGGGCGAGTTCAAGCACGATCCGTACCTGGGCGACGTGCATGTCTTTCACGACCGGGTCGAGATCAGCGCGCCGCTATCGAAAGTCGAGGACGCCGCCGATACCCATCGCCCGATCCCCGTCACCCTCACCTTCCAGGGCTGCGCCGATGCGGGACTCTGTTACCCTCCCGAACACTGGAAGCTGGAGGCCAAGGCCGGCCCGCCGCCAGCGGCATATACCGACGCGACCCGTGACGCCAAGGCTTCGCCGATCGGGCAGGATGCCGGCGATCCTTTTTCGTCATCCGGCGGCGACGTGCCACTCGCCAACCCCGCCCGCGCCTCCGATGGCGTCCAATCGACCTCGGCCCCGATAGCTGCGGCCGGCGAGTCCTCGACGCTCTCCAGTGCCGGTGCCGACGGCCAATTCCGGTCACTGCTCGACGCCGGCATTGGCCGGAGCGCCCTGGGTCTGTTCTTCCTCGCCGGACTGGGGCTGACCTTCACCCCCTGCGTGCTCCCCATGCTGCCGATCCTGACCGCCATCATCGTGGGCCAGAACGCCCGGCGGGGGCGCGCACTGGCGCTGTCGGCAAGCTACGTCGCCGGCATGGCCGCGACATTCACCCTGCTCGGCACGCTGATGGGCATGTTTGGTGCCTCGCTCAATCTGCAGGCCCGGCTCCAGTCGGGCTGGGTCCTGATCCCCTTCGCGCTGCTGTTCGCACTGTTCGCCATCGCGATGTTCGGCGCTTTCGACCTGCGCCTGCCCAGCGCGATCGGCCAGCGGATCGATGCCTGGCAGAACCGGCTCCAGCGTAGCGGCCCGGCGGGACTGGCAGCGGCCGGCGCCCTGTCGGTACTGGTAGTGTCGCCGTGCGTCTCCGCGCCTCTGGCCGGCGCGCTGGTGTTCATCTCCACCACCGGCGAGACGCTGGGCGGCGCCCTGGCGCTGCTGGCACTCGCGCTGGGGATGGGCGTGCCGCTGATTCTGGTCGGCACCTTTGGTGGGCAGTGGTTGCCGCGTACCGGCGCCTGGATGCAGGGCGTCAAGGCAGTGTTCGGCGTGATGCTGCTCGGCGTCGCCATCTGGCTGATCGAGCGCCTGCTGCCCGGCCCTGTCGGCCTGCTGCTGTGGGGCGCGTTGACGCTGGGATGCGCGCTGGCACTCGGCGCACTGGACATGAGAACCACTGCCGGCTGGCCACGGGCACGCCAGGCGGCGGGCTGGGCGCTGCTGGTGTGGGGCACGGCGATGATATGGGGTGCGGCCCAAGGCGGTGGCGATCCGTTGCACCCCCTGGCCGAAACGGATGCACGGACGGCGTCGGATGTGGCGCGCCCCACCTTCCAGACCGTCGACGATCCCGACCAGCTCGATGCGGCGCTGGCCTCGGCCCGCGCCGCGGGGCGCCCGGTCATGGTCGACGTCAGCGCCGCCGGGTGCATTTCGTGCAAGGTGATGGAACAGAGGGTGTTCCCCGCGCCAGCCGTGGCCGATCGTCTGG
>NZ_CEXLVS010000349.1:0-3146 GCF_982684285.1 Salinicola sp.
GATCCGGTGGCGTTCGCAGGCGCGTCGCAGCGTGTCCGCCAGTTCGTCATCCATGACGTGCAGGGCAGAGATGTTGACCGCAACGGGCAGGGGGTTGCCGGTCGCGGCGAGAAGGGCGGCGTACTGCGCGGCTCTCTCGATCGCCAGGTTCCCCAACGATGATGCCATGCCGTTGTGCTCCGCCAGTGGCACGAAAACGCCGGGTGGCACCTGGCCATACTCCTCGGTCGTCCAGCGTGCCAGCAGTTCGGCACCGATCACGCGATTGCCGTCATCGAACTTGGGCTGGACGACGAAATCGATCGAATCCTTGGCGATCGCCTCGCGCAGGCGCGAGAGCATCGATATCTGCTCCAGGTTGTGATGTTTCAATTCCCGGTGGTAGGCGACGATGGCGTTCTTGCCCCTGTCCTTGGCGGCGTACATGGCGATGTCCGCATGCTTGAGCAGGGTCTCGCCATCGCGACCGTTCTCGGGGGCGTGGACGATGCCGATGCTGGCGGTGACGCTGATCTGATGCCCGCTGATCACCATGGGATGGGATAGCGCCTCGAGAAGTCGCCTGGCGATCTTGTCGGCCAGCTGCCTGTCGCTGTCGACGTCGATCACCACCACGAATTCATCGCCGCCCCAGCGTGCGACCAGGTCCTTGCTCCGTAGCGTGGCACGCAGGCGCTTGACCATGATTTTCAGTAGCGCATCGCCCGACTGGTGGCCCAGCGAATCGTTGATGTACTTGAAGCCATCGAGATCGACGAAAAGCACCGCCAAGCTATGTTCCGGGGCGAGCTTGAGCAGGCGCCGGTTCAGGGTCTGCTGAAGCGTCGCCCGGTTGGGGAGCTGGGTCAGCGTGTCGATTCTGGCGAGATGTTCGAGTTCCCGCTCGGAACGCTTGCGGGCGGAGATGTCGCGCAGGGCAACGATGTAATGGGTTTGCCCGGTATCACCCAGCGTGAAGTGACTCAGTGCCAGCTCGACGGGAATGGGAGGCTCTCCGTCGACGTGAAAGAGCCCCTCGTGGTGCAGGGTTCGGTCACTGACCGCGGTCGCTGACGGATCGGACCTCAGGACCTCGGCTTCGATGTAGCGCTGCAGCGCCTGGCCCTGCATCTGGTCCGGTGGCCGGCCGCCGAGCTCGGTGAAGGCATCGTTGGTCTCGAGGATGTGCCAGCGCTCGTCCACCACCAGCATCGGATCGCGGGAGGCTGCGAAAGCGTGAGCTCTCACGCTGCTACGCCCACGTTGATCGCGGGGGTCGTCGATGATCTCCCAGGTGCCGGTAGCGACGAGTGGCGCCGTCGCCTCGTCCCTGGCGACGACCGCGCCACGGACACGCCACCAGACCGTGGGTTGGCGGGTGTCGGCGCGTATCAACAGGTCGATGTCACTCTGCTCGCCGCCGTTGATGCGCCGCCAGAGCGAGATCAAGCGGCGGCGCTCGGTCGATGGCATCGTCTTCAGCAGCGACCACCAGTCGATCCACATCTGCTCATGCGTTTCGACGGTGTCGCCCACGGCCGTGCCACACAGGAAGCCGCGGTCCGGAGACGACCATCGCCAATAGGAGGCCCTGGCGGCCGTCATCGCTTCCAGCAGCCAGAGGCGATGGGTTTCGTCCCCGGTCATCGAATGCCGCGACGACACCGGGGTCGAGGTCGCCCCTCCGGCGGTTCTTCCGCCATCGAGAGGCTGGTCACTCTGTGGATCGTCATCAATGGGCATGAAGTGGATCTCGATCGCGCTGAATGGCGAAATGCATTCACGCGGCGTGATGGAAACCGTATCGGCGGCTTCAGTGAAAACTTGATGTCAGGGCGTCGCCCATGCGCAGTTGGCGCCAATCATGATCGTGCAAGGCGCCCAACCGGGCTCGGGCTTTACAGCAGCGCGATGGCGAACAGAGCCAGAACCGCGAGAAAACCCACCACGAAGATCGCCGAACGCAGGGTGGCCAGATCCAGCGCATAGCAGAGGCCATGGCCGATCCGGGCCACCACGAAGATGACGCAGGCGACATCCGCCAGCCAGCCGCCGCTCCCCACTGTCTCGACGGCGACGATGGCGGCGGTGAACAGGGCCAGGGCTTCCCAGGCATTCTGCTGTGCCGCCCAGAGACGGGCGCCTCGGCCCTCCATTCGCGCGTACTGCTGGCGCGGGTGATGATTGTCCATCCGCCCAAATTCACGCCGCCTGACACTGCTGCCCCAGAAGGCCAGCCAGAACGGTAACAGGGCGGTTATCAGCAGACACCACAGCGGTAGATTCATCGCCATCCTCTCGATCGGCTTCCCTTCGCGACATTTTCCCGTCTCTCTCGATCAAGGTAGCAGATCGCCTGCCAGCCGCTGCTTCCGTGTCATCGATCCTTTCGGCGAGAAGCCGGGGTGGGGCGGCGTCATCCTCGAATGACCCGGCAGCGGGCGTTGCCGCAGGTCGGAGGACTCACCCCAGGCTCACCGCATGTCTGATGAGGATGACTCATGGCAGGTATTGCCAAGGGTGCCAAAGGAGCGTCGATGGCCGGGATCAACCATTGGCCGGCACCGCGGTGGCGGGGGCACCGGTCTGCTCGACGCGGGAGAGGATGCCGGCGACATCCGTCAGGGTCGATGTGTCGAGCTGGCCGACGGCCGCGTCGAGATAGGTGCGATCCTTGAGATAGAGGCACAGCGTCTCGACGAAGCGGATGCGCAGGTCGTAGAGCGAAGAGCGGGCGTCGAGCACGTCGACCAGGTCCCTCAAGCCCAGCGACTCACCCCGAATCGCCGCCTGCAGGAACAGGCTTCCTGATTCCACCGAGCGCTGCAGGGCTTCGATCTGGCGCAGGTCGCCCTGCATGCTTCTCAAGCGTTTGCGGACTTCCTGCTTGGCCAAACGACTCTCGTTCTCCACCGATGCCGTTCCGGCGAGCGCCGTCAGTTCCCCCTGGCGGATGCTGGCGGTCGTGTATCCCCCCTGGTAGAGCGACAGGTTCATCTCCACGCTGGCGGTCAGGTCGCTGCTGGTGCGCAGCGCATCGTTACTGTCGACATCGCTGTAGCCGACGACCAGGTTGAGCTCGGGATAGCGGGAGGCGCGACGCACGTCGGTGTCGATCCTGGCGACGCGCTGACGCTCGGCGGCCAGCTGGACCTGGACGTTATCCC
>NZ_CEXLVS010000350.1:0-3121 GCF_982684285.1 Salinicola sp.
AGGTCAGCGTCGAGAACCTGCTGCGCGGCGTGGTCGTGCAATCCGGCAACGACGCCAGCGTGGCGCTGTCGGAGTACGTCGCCGGCAGCGAATCGGCTTTCGCTGACCTGATGAATCAGCAGGCCCAGCGCATGGGCATGCAGAACAGCCATTTCATGAACCCCACGGGGCTCCCGCACGACGATCACTACTCGTCCGCTCACGACCTGGCGATTCTCGCGCGCCATATCATCACGGACTTCCCCGACCACTATCAGGTCTATTCCGAAAAATACTTCACCTACAACGATATCCGTCAGCCCAATCGCAACCGCCTGCTGTGGCGTGATCCGGACGTCGACGGCCTGAAGACCGGGCATACGGAAGCCGCCGGCTACTGTCTGGTCGCATCCGCCAAGAAGCAGGACACCCGCCTGATCGCCGTGGTCATGGGCACCAACTCCGATGAGGCACGGGCGGCCGAGACCCAGCGCCTGCTCAACTACGGGTTCCGCTTCTTCCAGACCCGCAAGCTCTACGATGCCGGTTCCGTGCTCAACGAGGCGCGGGTCTGGGGTGGCGACAGCGATACCGTTCGCCTCGGCGTCAAGGATGCGGTCAGCATGACCGTACCGCGGGGTAGCGCCGACAACCTGACCGCTCGCCTCAACCTGCCGGAGACGCTGCATGCGCCGATCCAGGCGGGCCAGCAGGTCGGCACGCTGGAAATCAAGTCCGGCGACGAGGTGCTGGGACAAGAGCCGCTGGTCGCGCTGGAGGGTGTCGAAGAGGGCAGCATCTTCAAGCGCGTCTGGGACTCCATCGTGCTGTTCGTGACCGGTCTGTTCGACTGAGTACCGCTCTGGCGTCGCCCCGGCGGCGCCTCTCCCGCCGCCTCGGAGGAATTCTGCGGGCGGTGGGGCGGCATCGGTTGGTGAGCCGGGTAATGTTGAGTAGAATGGTCGGAAATGTACTTCGCACCCAGATGCCATGACCCAGACTCCCAGCGATGTTGATCTTCCCCGACCCAAGGTCGAGTTTCCCTGCGATTACCCGATACGGGTGGTTGGCGACGCCGCCGACGATTTCGTGGCGGCCGTCAGTGACGTGATCGAGAGTCATGCGCCCGGTTTCGATCCGGCATCGATCAAGCTCTCCGACAGTCGCAATGGCCGGTTCCAGTCGCTGCGCGTGGTCATCCATGCCACCGGCGAGGCGCAGTTGAATGCGCTGTTTCAGGATCTGAAGGCCACCGGTCGGGTCCACATGGTGCTATGACGGCGATGCCCGCCCTGTCGCTCTATCGCCTCTGGCGTCAGCCCTACCTGCCGGTCTGGCAGGCAATGTCGCGTTTCACCGATGGTCGCGACAGCGCAGAGCCGGATCAGCTGTGGCTGGTGGAGCACGAGCCCGTGTTCACGCAGGGGCGTGCGGGCAAGCCGGAACACCTGCTGATGCCCGGCGACATCCCGGTGGTGGCGAGTGATCGGGGAGGGCAGGTGACCTATCATGGGCCAGGCCAGATCGTGCTGTACCCGCTGCTGGACGTTCGCCGGCGAGGGCTGGGGGTGCGTGAACTGGTGACGCTGCTCGAGAGCGCCGTCGTCGCCCTGCTGGCCCTGCACGGCATTGCGGCTCGGGCGCGTCCGGACGCACCGGGGGTCTATGTCGGTGACGACAAGATCGCCTCGCTGGGCCTGCGGATTCGAAGAGGCTGCAGTTTTCATGGGGTTGCCCTCAACGTCGACATGGACCTGTCGCCATTTTCCCGCATCAACCCGTGTGGCTATTCGGGCCTGAAGATGACCCAGCTGCGTGATCATCTACCTGGACCGATCTCGTTCGACCGTGAATCCACGAGGCTGGCCGACTGTTTCGCGCAGCGGCTGGCGGTGAAGCTCGAGGATCGGCCGCGGTGGCCACAAGCTTTTGAACCGGTAGCGACTGCCTAGCTGCCGGCGTTCCAAGACCTATCAGGAAGGGACCTATGACCGAGACGACCGTGATGCAAACGCCCGAGGCCAAGAAGCCTGCCCGTGCCGAGCGGGGTGTCAAACTGCGCGGTGCCGACAAGGTATCGCGGATTCCCGTCAAGGTCATTCCGACCGAAACCCTGCCGAAGAAGCCGGACTGGCTGAGGGTCAGGATGCCGGTCTCTCCCCAGGTGACCCACATCAAGCAGACGCTGCGAAAGCATGGGCTGCACACCGTTTGCGAAGAGGCTTCCTGCCCCAATCTGGGCGAGTGTTTCAGCGGCGGGACGGCGACGTTCATGATCATGGGCGACATCTGCACCCGGCGCTGCCCGTTTTGCGATGTCGCGCACGGGCGCCCCAACGCGCTCAACGAGAATGAGCCGCGGGAGCTGGCCGAGGCCATCGCCGAAATGGGGCTCAATTATGTCGTCGTGACCTCCGTGGATCGTGACGATCTGCGCGACGGTGGCGCCCTGCACTTCGCCAACTGCATCCGCGAGATTCGCCGCGACAGTCCGGAGATCGAGATCGAGGTTCTGGTACCCGATTTCCGCGGTCGCATGCAGGTGGCTCTCGATATCCTGGAAGGCGAGGCGCCGGACGTTTTCAATCACAACCTGGAGACGGTGCCGTCCCTTTACCGCAAGGTTCGCCCCGGCGCGGACTACCAGTGGTCGCTGGACCTGCTGAAGGGTTACAAGGCGCGCCGTCCGGAAGTGATGACCAAGTCGGGTCTGATGCTCGGGGTGGGCGAGACCGACGAGCAGGTCATAGAGGTAATGCGTGACCTGCGTGCGCACGATGTCGACATGTTGACCCTCGGGCAGTACATGCAGCCGTCCCGCAACCATCTGCCCGTCGATCGCTGGGTGCACCCCAGCACATTCGAATGGTTCGCCGAACAGGGCAGGAGCATGGGCTTCACCCATGTCGCGTCCGGGCCGCTGGTGCGCTCCTCGTATCATGCCGACAAGCAGGCCCATGGGGTCGAAGTGAAGTAATCTCCTCCTGAATCGAATCTCGGCTCTGTACGAAAACTGTCTGCGCTCGGCAATACGGCGTTAACAATCGGCTGGAACGCCAGCCCGAGCTCGGCGCCCCCGTCAAAATACTCATTTACACCCCGTAAACTGGAGCGCCAGCCCGGTCCTCTTTCGCCGATTTTT
>NZ_CEXLVS010000351.1:0-3116 GCF_982684285.1 Salinicola sp.
GGATTCTTGTCAGCGTTGCATTGGGCGGGCGAGTGCGCGCCACTCGTTAGTACCTGAACGACCGGTGAATGAAAAGGGCATCTCGAAAAACGCCTCTGTTAGAATGCCTGCCCATTCAGCGAGGCAAGTGCGGTGTGGAGATGAAAACCTACGATGTCGTCGTCATCGGCGCAGGCGCGGCGGGCTTGATGTGCGCGCTGACGGCGGGTTACCGCGGCCTTCGCGTACGGGTCGTCGATCATGCCGGCAAGGCGGGAAAGAAAATTCTGATGTCCGGCGGTGGGCGCTGCAATTTCACCAATCTCGCCACCACGCCGGCGCATTTCTTTTCGGGCAACCCGCACTTCTCGATCTCGGCGCTGAAACGCTACACGCCGCACCATTTCGTCGAGCTGGTCGAGCGGCACGGTATCGAGTACGTCGAGAAAGCGCCCGGCCAGTTGTTCTGTGCGCAGTCGGCAAAGGAGATCGTCTCCATGCTGCTGACCGAGTGCGAATGGGCGGGCGTGGAAGTCTCCCTCTCCACGACGGTGGGCAGCGTCGAGTGCCTGGGTGAGGGGATGCGGCTGGAGATAGATGGCCGCAAGACCGAGGCCGGGGCGGTGGTGGTCGCCACTGGGGGCCTGTCCGTCCCGACCCTCGGCGCCAGCGGTTTCGGCTACGATCTGGCGCGCCAGTTCGGGCTGGCCGTGACCGAGACCCGGGCGGCACTGGTGCCGTTCACGGTGACCTCGCGATGGAAAGAGTCGCTGGCCTCGCTCTCGGGCCTGTCCTGTCCCGTGGCGGTCAGCTGCGGCGACGGCACCTACCGTGAACCTTTGCTGTTCACCCATCGCGGTCTGTCCGGGCCGGCGATGCTCCAGGCCTCGAGCCACTGGCAGCCGGGCATGACGGTGGCGATCGACTGGCTGCCCTCGATCCCGGTCGCGGAGACCCTGGCCGACCTTCGCCGACGCGCACCGCGGCGGCGGCTGGGCAGCTGGCTGGGGGAGGCGCTACCCAAGCGTCTCTCCCAGGCGCTGATCGAGTGGCAAACATGGCAGGACCGGCCACTGGCCGAACTGTCCAACGCCGATATCGACGCCGTGGCGAGCGGGCTCAAAGCGTGGCAGTTCAAGCCGGCGGGGACGGAAGGGTGGCGTACCGCGGAGGTGACCATGGGCGGGGTCGACACCGGAGCGGTGTCGTCGAAGACGTTTGCCGTCAACGCAATCCCCCAGCTCTACTTCATCGGTGAAGTGCTGGACGTCACCGGGCAGCTGGGTGGCTTCAATTTCCAGTGGGCCTGGTCATCCGGCGTGGCGTGTGGTCAGGCGCTCTGACGCCGAACCAGAGGCGGCCACTGTCTCCAGTGGCCGCGACGCCAGGGTGGCAAAGGCGGCTTGCTCCCGCGGCTAGCGGTTTTTCCCGCGGGTCGCCCGGTAAAGCGCCCGACCGCGGTTGTACATCATGAATCCGGTCAGTGCCCGCCTGAACAGGCGGCCGGTGGAGCGTGGCTTGCGCGCGCTGCGCATCGCCAACAATCCCCCGGCCGCCATCAGCGGAACGCGCCAGCTCATCATCTTGTTCCAGGCATTGTCGATCGGTGCCGTGGCGTCACGCCATTCGCGCATGGCGGCGGTCATGTCCAGGCGTTGCTGGAGTATCTCGTCCTCGAGCTCGTCCAGTTGCCGTTGGCGGGAACGTTCAGTCATGGGAATGCCCCAGTGCCTGGCGATCGCGATCCAGGTGATGCAGGGTCGCGGCCATCAACTTGCGCTGCTTGGCGACTCGCTTGGCGGAGAAGATCAAGACCCCCGCCAGGATGAAAAGCGCCGCCGAGCAGATCCCGATCGCCTGCAGGCGGTGCTCTTCCCAGTAGACCACCACGATCAGCAGGAGCAGCATTCCGATAGCGAACGACAGCACGATCAGGCCTGCACCCGCCAACAGCAGCAGCGTCAGCATTCGGTCTCGCTCCGCCTCCCACTCGACCACGGCGAGACGCAGTCGCGTCTGGCCGGTGGCGATGAGATTGGCGATCAGCCGTCGCCCGGCGGAAATCACGTTTTCAGCCGGCCCCGCCATCAGCGACGTCCCAGCAGCAGTCCCAGAACCACGCCCGCCGCGGCGCCGATGCCGATGCTGGTCCAGGGGTTTTCATGCACGTAGCGATCGGTGGCATCGACCTGCTCCTTGGCGCTGGAGTAGAGGGCTTCTCCACGAGCTTCCAGACGCTCCCGGGTGGCATGCAGGCGTTGCTGAGCGCGTTCGCGCATTTCGGAGATATTGCTGCGGGAGTCGTCCGCTGTCGCGTGGATCAGCTCCTCGACGGTGTGGGACAGGTTGCGCAGGTCTTCCTTGAGCTGCTCGGTAGAGGCTTCGCGTTCACGCTCGGGACCGTTGCCGCCGATGGATTGCATGGTCATGGTCGTCATCCTTTGACAGTCGAGTGGCATGGTTGGAACAGACAGGCTTCAGCATAGACAGGCTAGCTGGCGGCATCAACGCGTACCGGGGATCCCGGCCAAAAAGGTGTTGATGCTGAAGCCGAGGCCGAAACGCTGCACGTCGTGGTTGTAGTCGATCAGGCTCTCCCCGTAGCCCTTGTAGTACTGCAGATAGCCGCGCACCTTGCCGAACAGCGGGAAGGAGTAGTCGAGTTGGCCACCATAGTGCGCCTTGCCCGGGTTGCCACGAACCATCAACGAGACCTCCTGGTCTCCGAAGGCGCGCACCAGGGTCAGGTCGCCGTAGCCGATGTAGTTCTCCAGGTCCGGATTGTCGTCGTCCTTGTCGTTTTCCGGGATACGCCAGTGTGGGGCGACACTGAAGGCCCAGTCGCCGCGCTGGAATATCGATTCGCCGTAGATTCGGTTCCAGCTTCGGGACAACGGATCCGAGCGTCCGTTGGACTGGTGCGCGAAGCCGACGCGATTGATGGTGTTGGTCCATCCCAGCACCGTCCAGCGGTTATCGAAGCTGACGAAGCCCTCGGGCTCGTAGTTGGTCTCGCGAAAGGGGGCGGAAGCCTCGGAATTGTAGGCCTGCCACCAACTGCGCTGGGTGTAGGCGAAATAGAGGTCGCCGTTGTCGCCGAACATGTCGTCGAGCAGCTTCACCTTGAAGCTCAACTG
>NZ_CEXLVS010000352.1:0-3116 GCF_982684285.1 Salinicola sp.
AGGTTGCCAATAGCCTTCAGCGCCAGCATGGCCTGGGTTTGACCGAATATCGTGCTCTACACTTGCTCGCCGCCGAACCTGATGCTGAGTTGAGAATGCAGGAACTAGCCAAGAGGCTCGGGTTGAATCAGAGTTCCGTAACTCGGCTTGTCGAGCGCATGGAACGTAATGGGCATACGATTCGCGATGTCTGTCCAGACGATAAGCGTGGCGTTTATACCGTCATCACCAAGCGCGGACGGCAGATTCACGCCGAGGCGAGCCAAGACTACGATAGCTTCCTGGAAGCGGCGCTTGACGAGGCTTCTCAGACGAAGACAAGCTCAGAGATTGTCTCCTGTCTGCGGCAGATCCTGGCGTGCCATGGTTCCCCCGAACATGCCACCGAGCGGGAGGATGTCGTAGGGAAACCGTGACTTGGCGGGAGAAGTGCGCCATGAGCACGCCTTACACGAATCCGCCACCCGGCGTTGCATCGTCCATCTCCTATCATACAACCGCCGCTTGCCATTGAGAGGCACCGCCCAAACGACTATAATGCGCGATTAACTTTTCGCGGCCCCGATCCGGTCCCACTGCATGCCTCATCGCGGTGCCGCAGGCTGTTACAGGCTCCCCACCACCTGCCAATTGGGTTTCCGACCATGCTACGTATAGCGCAAGAAGCTCTTACGTTCGATGACGTATTACTCGTACCCCGCTACTCGGATGTCCTGCCCAGAGACGTCGAACTCAAGTCCCGCCTGACCCGCAAGCTGACCCTCAACATCCCGCTGCTCTCGTCCGCCATGGATACCGTCACCGAAGCGCGCCTGGCCATCGCCATGGCGCAGGAAGGCGGCATCGGCATCATCCACAAGAGCATGTCGATCACCCAGCAGGCCGCCGAGGTCCGCAAGGTCAAGAAGCACGAGAGCGTCATCGTCAAGGACCCGGTCACCGTCGGTCCCAACGCCAAGCTGCAGGACCTGCTGGAGATGGCCAAGGAGTACGGCTATTCCGGCTTCCCGGTGGTCGAGGGCGAGACCCTGGTCGGCATCGTCACCGGGCGCGACATGCGCTTCCAGCCGGATCACAGCGACAGCGTCGAAGCGATCATGACTCCGCGCGACAAGCTGGTCACCGTGCTCGAAGGCACCTCATTGGACGTGATCAAGTCCAAGCTGCAGGAAAACCGCATCGAGAAGATCCTGGTCGTCGACAAGGACTTCCACCTGCGCGGCCTGGTCACGGTGCGTGACATCGAGAAAGCCCGCACCTACCCGATGGCCGCCAAGGACGCCGATGGCCGCCTGCTGGTCGGCGCCGCCGTCGGCACCGGCCCGGAAACCCCGGACCGCATCGCCGCGCTGGTCGAAGCCGGCGTCGACGTGCTGGTCGTCGATACCGCCCACGGCCACTCCAACGGCGTGAGCGACCGGGTGCGCTGGGTCAAGGAGCACTACCCGGAACTGCAGGTGATCGGTGGCAACATCGCCACCGGTGACGCCGCCGTCGCCTTGGCCGAAGCCGGCGCCGACGCGGTCAAGGTCGGTATCGGCCCCGGTTCCATCTGCACCACCCGCGTCGTCACCGGCGTCGGCGTACTGCAGATCACCGCCGTCGCCAACGTCGCCGAAGCGCTCAAGCCGTTCGATATCCCGCTGATCGCCGATGGCGGCGTGCGCTACTCCGGTGACATCGCCAAGGCGATCGTCGCCGGCGCCAGCACCGTGATGCTCGGCAGCATGCTCGCCGGCACCGAGGAAGCGCCGGGCGAGGTCGAGCTGTTCCAGGGCCGGACCTACAAGGCCTATCGCGGCATGGGCTCCATGGGCGCGATGTCCCAGACCCAGGGCTCCTCGGATCGCTACTTCCAGAGCAAGGACGAAGGCGTCGAGAAGCTGGTGCCGGAAGGCATCGAAGGCCGCGTGCCCTACAAGGGCCAGATGAGCGCCATCGTTCACCAGATGATGGGCGGCCTGCGCGCCTCCATGGGCTACACCGGCTGCCACAACATCGACGAGATGCGCACGCTGCCGGAGTTCGTCAAGATCACCGGCGCCGGGATCACCGAATCCCACGTGCATGACGTGCAGATTACGAAGGAAGCGCCGAATTATCGCGGCGCTTGATTGACCCGTTAGTCGGAAGAGGGAAGGGAGAAGGCGGGAAGTGCATCTTTCCCCTTCGCTCTTTCCTCTTCATTCCTTTCCGGCCGTGCTTTTGTCTCGGCAATTGAAACCCTTACGGCGGTGGCCCCTTCATGACCGACATCCAATCGCACAAGATCCTGATCCTCGACTTCGGTTCCCAGTACACGCAGCTGATCGCCCGCCGCGTACGCGAGATCGGCGTGTTCTCCGAGATCCGCGCCTTCGATATCACCGAAGAAGAGATTCGCGAATACAACCCCAACGGCATCATCCTCTCCGGTGGGCCGGAATCGGTCTCCGAGCTGGGCTCGCCGCGGGCGCCGGCATGCGTGTTCGAGATGGGCCTGCCGGTCTTCGGCATCTGCTACGGCATGCAGACCATGGCCGAACAGCTCGGCGGCGCCACCGAAGGCTCCAACAAGCGCGAGTTCGGCTACGCCCAGATCAGCGTCGCCGCGGAAGACGACCTGCTCGGCGGCATCAAGGATCATGTCGATCACGACGGCGGGGCGCTGCTGGACGTGTGGATGAGCCACGGCGACAAGGTCGCCCGCGCGCCGAAGGAATTCACCGTCACCGCCTCCACGCCGAGCTGCCCGATCGCCGCCATGACCTGGCCCGAAAAGCGCTTCTACGGCGTGCAGTTCCACCCGGAAGTGACCCACACCCTGCAGGGCCAGCGCATCCTCGAGCGCTTCGTGCTGGATATCTGCCAGGCGGAAAAGCTCTGGACCCCGGCGCAGATCATCGAAGACCTCACCGAGCGCGTGCGCGACCAGGTCGGCGACCGCCACGTGCTGCTTGGTCTTTCCGGCGGCGTGGACTCCTCGGTGGTCGCAGCACTGCTACACAAGGCGATCGGCACGCAGCTCACCTGCGTATTCGTCGATAACGGCCTGCTGCGCAAGCAGGAAGGCGACCAGGTGATGGAGACCTTCGCCAGCCACATGGGCGTCAAGGTGATCCGGGTCGATGCGGAAG
>NZ_CEXLVS010000353.1:0-3093 GCF_982684285.1 Salinicola sp.
ACAGGGGACCCCATCATTATGAGTGATGTGCTCTAACCAGCTGAGCTACGTAGCCGACGCTGCTGCCTGGAAACGGCAGACGTTGCCGAGTGACAACGGGGGCGGACTATACCTGCAGGCTCGTCGAAGGACAAGCCTGCAATGAGAATCGGCGCGATTTTCGGCTCGTTTTCCCACATCCGCCCTGGCGGTGGCTCAGACGCCCAGCGCTTCCTTGACCGCCGGCAGGCCCGGTTCTCCATCGACCGTCTTGACGCCCTCGAGCCAGCCGTCCAGCGTCTCGGGATGCGCCTTGAGCCAGGCGCGGGCCGCGTCCTTCTCGTCCTCGCCGTCGTCCATGATGCTGCCCATGACCTCGTTCTCCATGTCGAGCGTGAAGCTCAGGTTCTGGAGCAGTTGGCCGACGTTGCCGCACTCGTCGATGTAGCCGGCGCGGGTGTTGGTATAGACGGTGGCGCCGCCGTAATCCGGACCGAAGTAGTCATCCGCGCCGGAGAGATAGCCGATATCGAAGTTGGTGTTCATCGGGTGCGGCGCCCAGCCCAGGAACACCATCCACTCCTTGCTCTGGGTACGCGCCCGGACCTCGGCGAGCATGCCGGCCTCGCTGGAGTCGACCAGTTGCCAGTCGCCCAGGCCGAAGGCGTCGTCATCGATCATCTGCTGGATGATCATGTTGCCGTCGTTGCCCGCTTCGATGCCGAACAGCTTGTGGCCGAACTGGTCCGCATGTTCGTCCAGGTCGGCAACCGAGGTGACGCCGGCGTCGATGACGTATTCCGGCACCGCCAGGGTGTACTTGGCGCCTTCCAGGTTGGCGCGCGGACGGTCGACCTGCCCTTTCTCGATATAGGGGTCGCTGATCGACTTCATCGACGGCATCCAGTTACCCAGGAACACATCGAAGTCGCCGCCTTTCATGCCCGCGTAGGCCACCGGCACGGAGACGGTATCCGAACTCGCCTCATAGCCAAGCCCCTCGAGCACGACGCTGGCCAAGGCGGTCGTCGCCTGGATGTCGGTCCAGCCCACCTCGGCGAAGCGGACGGTCTGGCAGCTCTCGGGCTCCTGCGCCTGGGCCAAAGGCGCCGCCGCCAGGCCGGCACCGGCCAGGGTCCATAGAATCGGCTGATATCTCATGGTGCTTGAACTCCCTGAACGTATTGTAGATTTTGGTCAATAACCACTGATTATCGAATGTTAGATTTTCCATTCGATGACACAATACACTAGTTTTTGTTGATTGACCGTTCAATAAAAAATTTCCATAATGGCCGACGGATGACATCGCCGGTTCGGTAGAAGCCGGGTTCCCCGGCGATGACTGGAAACCCGAGCCAAAACGGGTTATCCGTAAGGTTGGATTACGTCAGCCCCGATGCAGGAGTAAAGGCCTTGCCGAAAGTCGGTATGCAACCCATTCGCCGCCGCCAACTGATTCAGGCGACGCTGGAGGCGATCGACGAGGCGGGGCTGGCCGATGCCACGATCGCCAGGATCGCCAAGCGCGCGGGCGTCTCCACCGGCATCATCAGCCACTACTTCGCCGGCAAGGATGGGCTGCTCGAAGCGACCATGCGCCACGTCCTGAGCGATCTGGGCAACGCCGTGCTGGAACGGCGCGCGGCACTGGGCAACGCTCCGCCGGAGGCGCATCTGCACGCCATCATCGACGGCAACTTCGATCGCAGCCAGACCAGCCGTTCGGTAATGAAGACCTGGCTGGCCTTCTGGGCCAGCAGCATGCATCACCCCCCGCTGCAGCGGTTGCAGCGGGTCAACGACCGCCGGCTCTACTCCAACCTGAGCTGCCAGTTCCGGCGCGTGCTGCCGAAACGGGAAGCCCGAAACGCCGCGCGCGGGCTGGCCGCCCTGATCGACGGCCTGTGGCTGCGTGGCGCCCTGGCCCAGGAGGGCCTCGACGTGGACCGCGCCCGCCAGCTGGCCTACGACTATGTCCGGGTACAGCTCGAGGCCGCCCGTCACAGTCGAACCCGCGCCAACGACTACGCTTGAAGGCACCCGCGCCGAGCCAACGCAATCGATTCAGCAACCGGATTCAGGCCGCCGAAACAGCGGCCACGCCATTTCATTCGCCATTCGAAGGAGAGTCATCATGGCACGACTCGAGACGCAGACACTCTACATCGACGGCCGCCACACCCCGGCCAGCGGCAACCAGACCTTCGACGCCGTCAATCCGGCCAATGGCGAGGTCATCGCCAGCGTGCAGCAGGCGACCGCCGCCGATGTCGACAAGGCCATCGAGAGCGCCCGCCGCGCCCAGCGCCAGTGGGCGGCGATGACCGGCATGGAGCGTGCGCGCATCCTGCACAAGGCAGTCGCCCTGCTGCGCGAACGCAACGACGAACTGGCCGAGCTGGAAACGCTGAACACCGGCAAGCCGATCAGCGAGACGGCCAGCGTCGACGTGGTGACCGGCGCCGATGCGCTGGAGTACTTCGCCGGCCTGGCGCCGAGCATCGAAGGCACCCAGATTCCGCTGCGCGAGGACTCCTTCGTCTATACCCGCCGCGAGCCGCTGGGGGTCATCGGCGCCATCGGGGCCTGGAACTACCCCATCCAGATCGCCTGCTGGAAAGCCGCCCCGGCCCTGGCCGCGGGTAATGCGGTGGTGTTCAAGCCGAGCGAGGTCACCCCGCTGACGGCGCTGAAGCTGGCCGAGATCTTCACCGAGGCCGGCCTGCCGGATGGCGTGTTCAACGTGGTCCAGGGCGACGGCAGCGTCGGCGCCATGCTCACCGAGCACCCGGGTCTTGCCAAGATCACCTTCACCGGCGAGGTGGGTACCGGCAAGAAAGTGATGTCCGCCGCGGCCGGCTCCACGCTCAAGGACGTCACCATGGAACTGGGCGGCAAGTCGCCGCTGATCGTGTTCGACGACGCCGATCTCGACCGTGCCGCCGACGGCGCGATGATGGCCAACTTCTACTCCAGCGGCCAGGTCTGCACCAACGGCACACGGGTGTTCGTGCACCGCTCGGTCAAGGACGCCTTCGAGACCAAGATCGTCGAGCGGGTCAACCGCATCAAGGCCGGCGATCCGCTGGATCCGGAGACCAATTTCGGCCC
>NZ_CEXLVS010000354.1:0-3091 GCF_982684285.1 Salinicola sp.
CGGTCACGACGACACCTGTCGCCGCCTGGAAGCTCGCTAGCTGGACCGTGACGGCAGTGAAGCTCTCGAACCGGGATCCGTCACGCGCGTTCGAGCTGGATCCGCGTTGGCTTCAGGGCGATCTCTACGGCGCCACGTTCATGCACCCGACGCTGGGCCGTCGTGGCAGCGTGGAGGACACCACGACCGTCTTTATCGTGACCAACGGTCAATCTCTGGCGAAGGCGCTACCGCTGTCGCAGAGAGGTGATTCATGAAGCTCCAGGGCAACACGTTACTCAAGGTCGGCGTGCCCGTGCTGGTCGTCGGCATGATCCTGATCGTCATCAAGAGCTGCAGTAGTGGCGGTGGCGACGCGGGTCAGTCGAGTCAGCAGGAGACGCAAGACGATACGCGCACGCTTTCCCAGGAGGAGATGGATGCGCTGGGCATCAGCGGTGACTCCTCTCAGGACACCGTGGCCACCCTGGTGGGCAAGATGAATGCCTGGGATCGGCAGCGCCAACGTGACCAGGCGCGAATGGAAAAGCTGGTCGAGGAAAACAACGATCTGGCCGAACGTGCCTCCAACGTCGACCGATCCGTGAATCAGGCAATCCAGCAGGAGCGAGAGCGACAACAACAAGCGCGCGAGCAGAGCGAACAGTCGTTGCTGTCCCGTTTCGAAAACCGTCTCGATCGACTGGTGCCAGCAGACGAAAACAGCAGCGGCAATGGTAGCCAGTCCAGTGACGATATGCCGATCGGCCTGGGTCTCGAGGGCGGCGGTGGTTCATCCGGGAGCTACTCGGGCGGCGGCAACCTGGCCTGGGTCGAACCGATGGATCGACGCCAGGAGGAGGGACGTTCGAGTCGCGGTGGACGCGACGATGGCCCCGCGTTCCCGACCTCGTTCAAGGCCGCTGCCGACACGGCAGGGGATATGGCTTCCCGTGCGACGAGTGCAGCCGAGTCGAAGGTGACGGGCGAGCCGGATGCCTCGACGGTCGAGCCGGTCTACACCATCCCCGAAAACTCGACTCTGATGGGCTCGCTGGCCATGACAGCCCTGCTGGGCCGAGTGCCGGTCGATGGCACGGTCAATGATCCGTATCCGTTCAAGGTGATGATCGGCAAGGACAACCTGACGGCCAATGGCATCGAGCTACCGGAAGTGCGGGCCGCGGTGGCCAGCGGTACCGCGTCAGGGGACTGGACCTTGTCCTGTGTGCGCGGAAACATCACCAGCCTCACCTTCGTTTTCGAGGACGGCACGGTCAGAACCGTGCCGACACCGGATGACGTCAACCAGGGTGGTGGTGAGGGTAACGGCAACAATCAAAATCAATCCATCGGTGGAGGGAACTCCATCGGCTGGATTAGCGATCAATCCGGCATTCCCTGCATCAGTGGCGTGCGTCGTAGCAATGCCCAACAGTATCTCGGTACCCAGGGGCTGCTCACGGCAGCGGGCGCTGGCGCGGCGACGATGCTCTCCGACGACGACTCGACCTCGGTCACTTCGCTAGGCAGTGATGGCTCGATCTCCCAGGCCATGACCGGCAACCAGGCCGTGGGCCAGATTCTCAGCCAGGGTGTTAATGACATGAGCGAGTGGGTCAACAAGCTCTACGGCGAAGCGTTCGCCGCGGTCTACGTCCCGCCGGGCAAGAACGTGGCCATCCACATCAACAAGCAACTGCCGATCGACTACGAGACCGAAGGGAGGAAGGTGCGCTATGACACGTCAACCGCAACCACAGTCGGACTCGACTGAGTCCCGCGTGCTTTCCCGCGTTGCCATCGCGATGCTGGCCTTGGCAGGTCTCGGACTACTCTCGGGCTGTGCGACGTCCAAGGATGAGCTGATGCCGACCAATGGCATGACCATGCAGGAGCTTTGGGAGCAGGGATCCAGTGAGCAGAGTCGTTCGGCCTCTACCAGCGGTACCGGCCCGCAGGCGATCGAGGCGGCACGGGGTTCGCTACGCCGACCTATCACGGCCGGCGAGATGGTGGACGGGCGGACCCGCTATACAAGGGAGGCGGCCAACGAGATCCACAGCCAGTTCTCGCGACTGCCGAACCCCGATCTCGTGATCTACATCTACCCGCATCTGGCCGGCGATCAGAGCGTGCCGGTACCGGGCTATTCGACGGTCTTCCCGCTGTATCAGAAGCCGCAGTACGCCATGCCGGGAGAGGGCGCTCGTCCGCCGGGGAGGACGCGCTGATGTCATCGTTCAACGCCTTCATGAATCGGCTGTTTGCCCCCAAAAGAGGGCGGAGCGGTTTGGCAGGGGAGCGAGACGGCGAGGACGACGAGCGTCGTGAAGCTCTCAACGAGCGAGAACTCCTGACCGACGAGACCGGCCGTCCGATGTGCCTGCCGCGCGGAAAAATGCCCACCGTCGGTGATATTCGCCGTCAATATCAGCGCGCGCCCTCCTTCGCCAGCCGGCTGCCCTGGACGGAGTATCTGCCGGAATCCGGCTGTTTTCTGCTCGAGGACGGGGTGTCGCTGGGTGTCGTGGCCGAAGTCACGCCGGCGCCGTCCGAAGGACGCTCGCTCGAAGCGCTGGAAGCCGTGCGCGACCAGATCGAGGCGGCGTTACAGGACAGTCTGCCGGAACTCGACACGCATCAATGGGTGGTGCAGCTCTACACCAGGGACGACACCGATCCGCGCGAGGAACTTAACCGTATCCGGGATGCGATCCCGGCGGAACTCCAGGAAACCGAGTACACGAAAGCGTGGCTCGCCAGCATGGAGGCGCACTTCAAGGCCATTTCACGTCCGGACGGCCTGTTCGAGGATGACATCATCACCCAAACCGCCTGGCGCGGTCAGACACGGCGCACACGTCTGGTGCTGTACCGCTGGGCAAGTCAAAAGAACCAGTCGAAGCTGGGTGAACGGCGATCGAGACTTTCGCCGGAGGCGCTGCTCAATCACGTCTACGGCAAGTTGGAATCGAAGCTGGCCAGCGCCGGACTGCCGGTGCGTCGCTACGACGGCCGCGATTTTCATCGCTGGATGATGCCGCGCTTCAACCCACGTCCGACGTTCTCACCGGACGATCCGCAGCGCTTCTATGATCTGTTCGACTAT
>NZ_CEXLVS010000355.1:0-3045 GCF_982684285.1 Salinicola sp.
TTCTCGGAAGCGGGACCGGTGCCGGCGCAGGGCAACGTCGCCCAGCAGATCTTCTGGTACACGGCTTTTACCGCCGATATGACCCAGCCGGGCCTGCCGGTGGTCAACGAGGATGGCACGCCCAAGTGGCGGATGGCGCCATCGCCGGTGGGGCCGTATTGGGAGGATGGCATGAAGAAGGGCTATCAGGACGTGGGGGCCTGGACCTTCATGAAATCGACGCCCGAGAAGAACCGTCTCGCGGCTTGGCTCTACGCTCAGTTCGTGACCTCGAAAACGGTCTCGCTGCAGAAGACGCTGGTGGGGCTGACGCCGATCCGGGAGTCCGACATCCAGTCCCAGGCAATGACCGATGCCGCACCGAAGCTGGGTGGCCTGGTCGAGTTCTATCGCAGCCCGGCGCGACTGCAGTGGTCGCCGACCGGCACCAACGTGCCGGACTATCCCAAGCTGGCGCAGCTGTGGTGGCAATATATTTCCCAGGCCGTCAGCGGCGAGACCAGCGCGCAGCAGGCCCTGGATGGGTTGGCGGACGCCCAGGATCGCATGATGGAGCGTCTGGAGCGGGCCAATGTCCAGCCGAACTGCGGGCCAAAGCTGAACGAACCCCGCGATGCGCAGTATTGGCTGGATCAGCCCGGCGCGCCCAAGCCCAAGCTCGACAACGAGAAGCCGCAGGGCAAGACCGTCCCCTACGCCGAGATGGTGAAATCCTGGCAGGAGAGTTAAGGATAGGGGCCGTACTCGATATAAGTGATTGCTGTCGCCTGGGCGGCGACCTTCCCGCCGGTTCTCCGGCGGGATTTTTTTGTCCCACCGACCCGTAACGGCCTATTCTGCCCCTCGCTCTCACGACTTTTGCCCGGGCGATAGATAACATGGGGGGATAGCAGGAGTAGACCATGCCATTCAACTCGCTTTTCGAACACATTCACCAGTTACCCAGCGTTCCCGCTGTCGTCACCGAGCTGATTGCCAGCCTGGACAACGACAGAATCAGTGTTCACCGTGTTTCCGCCACCATTCACAAAGATCCCAACCTGAGCCTGAAGCTGCTTCGTTCGGCCAACTCCGTGCGATACGGCGTAGGGCGCAACGTGGCGACGATCGACGACGCCCTGCTGCTGCTGGGATTCGATCGCGTGCGCACGCTCGTCATCGCCTCGGGCATGGTCGGCATGCTCAAGGACGTCCCCGGGCTTGATCGCAAGGCGTTCTGGCGTGAATCGTTCATGGTCGCCAATCTCAGCCGCACGATTGTCCGTCACAGTCAGTTGGGCGATCTGGCACCGGAGACCGCGTTCACCTGCGGCATCCTGCATCACGTGGGATCGGCGTTGATGCACATCGCCGATCCGGAAACCATGCGACGAATCGATGCGCTGGTGGCCCAAGGTGCCCCTCGCGCCGAGCTGGAAGCCAACCAGTTCGGCTACACGTTCAGCGAGGTGGGTGCCGAGCTGGGCCGTCGCTGGCGGTTCCCGGAGACCATCTGCAACGCGCTGACCTACCAGGACAAGCCGCTGGATGCCGTACCTTTCTCGCCCTACGCCGCTGCCGTGCACCTGGCGATCGGGCTCTACCACAATATCGCCAGCGGGCGCCGGGAGGAGCACGCCCTGGGCGAGATGCCGCGGGAGGTTCGTCGGCCGCTGGCGCTGGATCTGCTGGCGCTCTACGAAGATATCCTGCAACTGGTGCGCTCGGACGACGAACTGGGTGTCTTCCTGGATTGAGGCCGGGCCTCCGTGCCTCAATCCAGGGGGATGGGGTACTCGCCTTCAGGCGGGCGGCGGCAGGTCGCTGGCGTCGCTGAACACGCGACACAGGCGTTCGATACCGGCCTGGTCCGCGTGGCTGAAGCGCGCAGGCACCGGGCTGTCGATATCCAGCACCCCCCAGACCTCTTCATCCAGGAGAATCGGCACCACCAGTTCGGAACGGGAGGCGGCATCGCAGGCGATATGGTCCGGAACGGCATGGACATCGTCGACTCGCTGGGTCTGGCGCGAGCGTGCCGCGGCACCGCAGACGCCTTTCGAGAACGGGATCGGGTTGCAGGCGGGCCGGCCCTGGAAGGGGCCCAGAATCAGCGTCTCGGGCTGGCGCTGGAGGTAGAAGCCGACCCAGTTCAGGTCGTCGAGGGCCTGCATCAGGAAGGCGCTGGTTTGAGCTGCGTTGGTCAGCCAGTCGCGCGTGTCCAGAAGCGCTGTCAGTTGACGCTCGAGGAGATCGTAATCGGTCATCGTGGATGTCCTTCGGGGGTGGCACGGGCAGGGGCAGGGCGGAAACGAAAACCAGCGCCGAGGCGCTGGTTTCGTGCGGATGGCTCGCGTCCCGTCACGTTCGTGACGATGGCGTGATCATTTCCAGCCGGCAACGGCGCCCCCCTGGAACAGCTCCTGGGCCTTGTCGGCGACCGCGTCGGACTGGTAGGCCTTGACCAGCTCCTGAATCTCCTTGCGGTCCTGGTCGCCGCCCCGCACGACGATCAGATTGACATAGGGGGAGTCCGGGCCTTCCTTGATCAGCGCATCGTCCAGGGTCAAGCCGGCGGGCTGGGTGAAGGTGCTGTTGATGAAGGCCATGTCGACGTCCTGCAGCACGCGCGGCATCTGGGCGGCCTCGATCTCCTTGAACGAGTAGTCGTGCGGGTTCTCGGTGATTTCGATCGGCGTCGCTTCCAGATTCTCGGCATCGTCGAGCGTGATCAGCCCGTGCTTGTCGAGCAGGATCAGCGACCGCCCTTCGTTGGTCGGGTCGTTGGGCACGGCGATCGTCGCGCCGTCCGGCAGCTCGTCGATGCTGTCGTACTTGGCGGAGTAGGCGCCGATCGGATAGACGAACGTCTTGCCGGCGATGGCGAAGTCGTAGCCGCGGTCGTTGACCATCGACTGCATGTAGGGTTCGTGCTGATAGGCGTTGGCGTCCAGGCTGCCGTCGGCGAGCGCGGCATTGGGCGTCACGTAGTCGGTGAACTCGACGATCTCGACATCGAGGCCGTACTTCTCCTTGGCGACCTGCTTGGCCACCTGCATCCCATCG
>NZ_CEXLVS010000356.1:0-3042 GCF_982684285.1 Salinicola sp.
CGCACCGGTTGTCGAGGTGGCCCAATACGTCGGGTTTGCCGAGATGATCGAGTATCAGCGTGTGCCCGTCGCAGGCGCGGCAGAAGTCGAGCGTCGCCGGCAGATGGGCGGCGGTGACCAGCACGTCGTAGCACCAGCCCGCGCGCTGGAGCCGCTGGACGCCTAGCTGCACGTCGCGCCGGCGCAGATAGTCGCTGGGCTCGGCCTCGTCCTGGATCAGGTGGCGAAAGCCGCACAGCCGCGACGAGTGCCGGCGATCCAGCTGTGTCTCCAGATCGTCCGCCACCGGATCGATCCAGCCGACCACGCCGACGATCGACGGGTCGTGCTCGGCCAGCTCCAGCAGGAAGTCGGTCTCCCGGGCCAGCGGTCGCGCCTGGACCGCGATCGTCGCGTCGATGTCCCAGGCCTGCCGTTCGGCGGCGAGGTCCGGCGGCAGGAAATCCCGCTGCAATTCGCCCATGGCGCCGTCGATCCACGGAAACTCGCTCGCCCGGTAGTGCCAGAAATGCTGATGGGCATCGATACGCATGACGGTGACCTCCGTGGACGATGGCCGGATCAGCTCTCGACGCAGCGCTGCTGCTGTTCGCCCAGCCCTTCGATCCCCAAGCGCATGGTCTGGCCCGGTTTGAGGAAGACCTTGGGGTTCTGGCCCATGCCGACGCCCGGGGGCGTACCGGTGGAGATGACGTCGCCCGGCTGCAGGCTCATGAAGCGGCTGAGATAGGCGACCAGGTGCGGCACCTGGAACACCATGGTCTGGGTCGAGCCATCCTGGTAGCGCTTGCCGTCGACTTCGAGCCACATCGACAGATTCTGCGGATCGGCGATTTCGTCGCGGGTGACCAGCCACGGGCCGAGCGGGCCGAAGGTGTCGCAGCCCTTGCCCTTGTCCCAGGTGCCGCTGCGCTCGAGCTGATATTCGCGTTCGGAGACGTCGTTGACCACGCAGAAGCCGGCGACGTGGCCCATGGCGTCCGCTTCGTCGATATAGCGCCCGCCCTTGCCGATGATCACGCCCAGTTCCACTTCCCAGTCGGTCTTCTCGGAGCCGCGGGGGATCTCGACGTCGTCGTTGGGGCCGCAGATGGCGCTGGTCCACTTGTTGAAGACGACCGGCTCCGCGGGCACTTCGGCGCCGGTCTCGGCGGCGTGATCGGAGTAGTTCAGCCCGATGCAGATGAACTTGCCGACCCGGCCGACGCAGGGGCCGAGCCGCGTACCGGCGGAGACTTCCGGCAGGCTGGCGGTATCGATCTGGGCCAGCCGAGCCAGGCCCGAGTCGGAGAGCACGTCGCCGGCGATATCCTCGATCTGGCCGGAGAGGTCGCGAACGACCCCGTTGGCGTCGACCAGACCGGGCTTTTCCTGACCCTTGGGGCCGTGGCGTAGCAGTTTCATGCGGTTTCCTTGTCTGTGTCCGTTAGCGAAGTGGGTCTAGTTTTGAGCTACGAGCTACGAGCTACGAGCTACGAGCTACGAGCTACGAGAACTCAAGAGATCAATTGGACCACCCCCCATCGATCATCTGCACCGTGCCGGTAATCAACGAGGCTTCGTCGCTGGCCAGATGCGTCGCCAGCGCGGCGATCTCCTCCACCTTGCCCAGCCGGCCCATGGGTTGGCGGGCGATGAATTCGGCAAAGACCTCGTCGTTGGTGCGGCCCTGCTGGCGCGCCTGCTCGGCGACCCGCTCGCGCAGGGAGGGGGAGTCGACCGTGCCCGGGCAGATCGCGTTGCAGCGGATGCCGCGGGTCATGAAATCGGCGGCGACGGATTTGGTCAGTCCGACCACGGCGGCCTTGGTGGTGCCGTAGGCGAAGCGATTGACCACGCCCTTGGCGCTGGAGGCGAGCGACGACATGTTGATGATGCTGCCGCCGCCGTTGGCCAGCATCGCCGGTAGCGCGGCGCGGATGGTGTAGAACATGGAGTCGACGTTGAGGCGCTGGGCAAAGGCCCACTGGGCGTCGTCGCACTCGAGGATCGAGCCGCTCGGCACCGTGCCGGCGCAGTTGAACAGGATGTCCAGTGGTGGCAGCGATTCGATCAGGGCTCGCACGGCCTCGGCATCGGTGACGTCGAGTGCGTGACACTGGGCATCTTCCAACCCCTCGAGCTTGGCGGGGTCGATATCGGTGGCGATCACGCGGGCGCCCTCGGCCAAAAACCGTTCGACGGTGGCGCGGCCGATGCCTTGTCCTGCAGCGGTAATCAGTGCGGTTTTGTTGGCAAGTCGCATGACCGGGGCTCCTGAAGGCGGCTTCGATGCTCTGTTTTTGCTTCTGAAGAGAAGGTTGGTTCTAATGTCTAAAGGCCTGACCTTTGATCCAAGTATTATCCTTTGCCGAAACGGCCCGCAAATCGCCAAACGTCTAATAAGCTGCCGAAAGCCGCTGGTAGCGTTGTCATTTGCGACCAATGTCTATGCCCTGTCTGAGAGATGGCCGCGTTCGCCACTGCAACGTTGACACGGCGAAGAGACACCGGCCCTCAATTCCTCAAGCAGAGCCTGGCTCGTCCTGCTCATGAAACCGGGAGATCGATGGATGCCGATCCAGACCATTCGCGCACAGCGGCTCTATCGTCAGATTGCCGACCAGTTGCTGGTGTTGATTCGCCAGGGGGAGTTTCCGCCGGGCACCTTGTTGCCGCCGGAGCGTGACCTGGCGCAGCAGCTGGGGGTCAGTCGGGCGTCGGTGCGGGAGGCGCTGATCGCGCTGGAAGTCGTCGGCCAGGTCGAGGTACGCGTCGGGCACGGCGTGCTGGTGCTGGAGCGGCACGAGGAGGTGGGCAGCTCGGTGATGAGCGCGGCCCGGCGCCAGGAAGGGTGGGCGCTGGACCCGGAGTTCGCCAGCGAGATCGAACTCGACCTGGACCAGGAGATCCCGCCGTTCTCGCTGTTGCAGGCGAGACGCTATCTCGAGCCCGAGACGGCGGCGCTGGCGGCGCTCAACGCCAGCGACGAGGAGCTTGCCGCGATGCGCGCCGCCTATGCGCGCAATGTCGAGGACAATCGCCACGGCGGGCGCAACCAGG
>NZ_CEXLVS010000357.1:0-3002 GCF_982684285.1 Salinicola sp.
GAGATTCTTTCTTCGCGTTCATAACCCTGCCTTACTTCTTCTTGGCTTCTTTGCGGCGGACACGTTCGTCGCTGTAACGAACGCCTTTACCCTTGTAGGGCTCCGGCGGACGGAACGCGCGAATTTCCGCAGCCACCTGACCGAGCTTCTGCTTGTCCGCGCTTTTCAGCACGATCACGGTGTTCTTCGGCGTTTCCGCCGTGACACCTTCGGGCAGCGTGTAGTCGATCGGGTGTGAGAAACCGAGTGTTAGGTTCAGCGTCTTGCCACTAGCCTGGGCACGATAGCCGACGCCATTGATTTCCAGCGACCGAGTGAAACCCTCGGAAGCGCCGGTGACCATGTTCTGGACCAGGGCCCGCGTGGTGCCGACCATGGCCCAAGACTTCGCCTGTTCGCTCGGGGCGAAAACCAGCTGACCGTCTTCCTGAGTGATCTTCACGTCGGGATGCACGGTCAGTTCAAGCGTGCCCTGGCCGCCCTTGACGGACAGCTGGTCGCCGTCGAACTTCACGTCGACGCCGCTGGGCAGTTTAACCGGATACTTGGCTACGCGAGACATTACTCACTCCTAGAATACGGTGCAGATGACTTCACCACCGACACCCGCCTGGCGTGCGGCACGATCGGTCATGACACCTTGGGAGGTGGTGACGATCGCCACACCCAGACCGTCCGCGACCTTGGGCAGTTCACTCTTGCCCTTGTAGATCCGCAGTGACGGCTTGGACATACGCTGGAGGTGCTCGATGCCCGGCTTGCCCTCGAAATACTTGAGGGTCACGGTCAGCTCGGGCTTGGCGCCCTCGGAGACCGTCGCGTCGGTGATGTAGCCTTCCTGCTTGAGTACGCGGGCCACTTCAACCTTGAGCTTGGAAGACGGCATGGTAACCGTCTCCTTGGTGGCCATCTGCGCATTGCGGATACGGGTAAACATATCCGCCAGAGTATCTTGCATGCTCATTACATTGCGCTCCTGAATTCCTCGACGTGGCTTACCAGCTGGACTTCTTCAGTCCAGGGACATCGCCACGCATGGCAGCTTCGCGCAGCTTGTTACGGGCCAGTCCGAACTTGTTGTAGTAACCGTGCGGACGGCCGGTAACGCGGCAGCGGTTGCGCTGACGGACCTGACTGGAGTCCCGCGGCAACTGTTGCAGCTTCAGCTGAGCGTCGAAGCGCTCTTCGTCAGAAGCGTTGACGTCATAAATGACGGTCTTGAGCGCGGCACGCTTGGCGGCGTATTTGTCGACCAGCTTCGCGCGCTTGAGCTCACGCTCAATCATGCTTTTCTTTGCCATGAATCCACCCTTATTGCTTGAACGGGAAGTTCAGCGCGCTGAGCAGCGCACGACCTTCTTCGTCGGTGATGGCGCTGGTCGTGATGGTGACATCCAGACCACGAATCCGGTCGATCTTATCATATTCGATCTCCGGAAAGATGATCTGCTCCCGTACGCCCATGGAGTAGTTGCCACGCCCGTCGAAGGATTTCGGGTTCAGACCGCGGAAGTCACGTACGCGAGGAATCGCGATGTTGACCAGCCGGTCCAGAAAGTCCCACATCCGTTCGCGGCGCAGCGTCACCTTGACGCCAATCGGCCAGCCTTCGCGGACCTTGAAGCCAGCGATGGACTTGCGCGCCTTGGTAACCACCGGCTTCTGACCGGAGAGTTTCTCCAGGTCGCCGACAGCATTGTCGATCAGCTTCTTGTCGCTGGTCGCTTCGCCGATGCCCATGTTCAGGGTCACTTTGGTGATCCGGGGCACCTGCATAACGTTGGCATAGCTGAACTGCTCTTTGAGCTGAGCCATGACCTCGTTTTGATAACGTTCTTTCAAGTTCGCCATTTTGCTACCCGACTCGCGTTAGGCGTCGATCTGCTTTTGCGTCGACTTGTAGATACGTACCTTGGTACCGTCTTCCTGCAGCTGGAAGCCGACGCGATCCGCCTTGCCGGTCTCCGCATTGAAGATGGCCACGTTGGACGCATGGATCGGAGCCTCACGCTCGACGATACCCCCCGGGTTGCCAACCATAGGATTGGGCTTGGTGTGGCGTTTGATCATGTTGACGCCCGAAACGACGTAACGGTCGTTTTCGAGGACGCGCTTGATCGTGCCACGCTTGCCCTTATCCTTGCCGGCGATGACGATGACTTCGTCGTCACGTTTGATCTTGTGCATATCCGCCTCGCTCCTTACAGCACTTCGGGCGCCAAGGAAATGATCTTCATGAACTTCTCGTTACGAAGTTCACGAGTTACCGGTCCGAAGATACGGGTGCCGATCGGCTGTTCGTTGGTGTTGTTCAACAGAACCGCCGCATTTCCGTCGAAGCGGATCAGCGAACCGTCGTTACGACGGACACCGCTGCGCGTACGCACGACCACCGCCTTGAGGACCTGGCCTTTCTTGACCTTGCCCCGCGGGATGGCTTCCTTGACCGTCACTTTGATGATGTCGCCAACGCGGGCGTAACGACGGTGTGAACCGCCCAGCACCTTGATGCACTGCACCCGGCGCGCGCCGCTGTTGTCGGCGACATCCAGCATTGTCTGCGTCTGAATCATTGGTTTTCTCCAAACCTAATCTGACTGCACTGGTTCAGAAGGCGCCTGTCGGGCTCAGCCCTTGGCCTGCTCGACCACCTCGACCAACGTCCAGGCCTTCTTCTTGGACAGCGGACGGCATTCCTGAATGGAAACCGTATCGCCGGCCTTGGCCTGATTCGTCTCGTCGTGGGCGTGCAGCTTGGTGGAGCGCTTCATGTACTTGCCGTAGATCGGATGACGCTCGCGGCGCTCGATCAATACGACAATCGACTTTTCCATCTTGTCGCTCACGACCTTGCCGGTGAGCGTCCGAGCTTTGTTTGCTTCAGCCATCATTGGTCACCTGCCTTCTGGTTGAGCACAGTCTTGACGCGAGCGATGTCGTGACGAACCTGCTTGAGCAGGTGCGTCTGGCTCAGCTGGCCGGTGGCCTTCTACATGCGCAGG
>NZ_CEXLVS010000358.1:0-2997 GCF_982684285.1 Salinicola sp.
CCGAGAATGGCACGTTCGTGGTCAACGGTACCGAACGCGTCATCGTCTCCCAGCTCCACCGCTCGCCGGGTGTGTTCTTCGATCACGACAAAGGTAAGAGCCACTCCTCCGGGAAGCTGCTTTATTCCGCGCGCATCATTCCTTACCGCGGCTCCTGGCTGGATTTCGAGTTCGATCCGAAAGACAACGTCTTCGTGCGTATCGACCGTCGCCGCAAGCTGCCGGCGACCGTGCTGATGCGCGCGCTCGGCATGAGCGCCGAGGAGATCCTCGATACCTTTTTCGATACCAGCACGTTCCACATCGAGAGCGACGGCATTTTCGTCGAGCTGGTGCCGTCCCGGTTGCGTGGTGAAACCGCGACCTTCGACATCAAGGACACCGACGGCAACGTCATCGTCGAAGAGGGACGCCGCATCACCCAGAAGCACATCCGTCAGTTGGAGAGTGCCGGGATCGAGCGGCTGCAGGTGCCGATGGACTACCTGTTCGGCAAGACGCTGGCCAAGGATCAGGTCGATGCCAATACCGGCGAGCTGATCTGCGAGTGCAATACCGAGCTGACGCCGGAGCTGGTCGAGAAGCTGGGGCAGGGCGGAGTCACCAAGCTGGAGACGCTCTACACCAACGATCTCGACGCGGGCTCGTTCATCTCCGATACGCTGAAGGTGGACACCACGCGCTCTGCACTGGAAGCGCTGGTCGAGATCTACCGCATGATGCGCCCCGGTGAGCCGCCCACCAAGGAAGCGGCCGAGACGCTGTTCCACAACCTGTTCTTCACCGAAGACCGCTACGACCTGTCGGGCGTCGGCCGGATGAAGTTCAACCGTCGCCTGCGTCGCGAGTCCGACACCGGTTCCGGCGTGCTCGACAACCAGGACATCCTCGATGTCCTCAAAGAGCTGATCAACATCCGTAACGGCTTCGGCGAAGTCGACGATATCGATCACCTGGGCAACCGTCGTATCCGCTGTGTCGGCGAGATGGCGGAGAACCAGTTCCGCGTCGGCCTGGTGCGCGTCGAGCGCGCGGTCAAGGAGCGTCTCTCCATGGCGGAGAGCGAAGGCCTGATGCCGCAGGATCTGATCAATGCCAAGCCGGTGGCAGCGGCGGTGAAGGAGTTCTTCGGCTCCTCCCAGCTGTCCCAGTTCATGGACCAGAACAACCCGCTCTCCGAGGTGACGCACAAGCGTCGTGTCTCCGCGCTTGGGCCGGGTGGTCTGACCCGTGAGCGTGCCGGCTTCGAGGTACGTGACGTTCACGCCACGCACTACGGTCGCCTGTGTCCGATCGAGACGCCGGAAGGTCCGAACATCGGCCTGATCAACTCGCTGGCGACCTACTCCAAGACCAACAGCTACGGTTTCCTCGAGACGCCGTACCGCAAGGTCGTGGACCGTCAGTTGACCGACGAGATCGTGCATCTTTCCGCGATCGAGGAGGGCGACTACATCATCGCCCAGGCTTCGGCGACGGTCGACGAGAGCAACAAGCTGATCGACGACCTGGTCCAGGTTCGCCACAAGGGTGAGACCACCTTCATGGCACCGGACAAGGTCACGCTGATGGACGTGTCTCCGCGTCAGGTGGTCTCGGTCGCCGCCGCGCTGATTCCGTTCCTCGAGCACGATGACGCCAACCGCGCCCTGATGGGCTCGAACATGCAGCGTCAGGCGGTGCCGACCCTGCGCGCCGACAAGCCGCTGGTGGGTACCGGGATGGAGCGCTTCGTGGCGCGTGACTCCGGCGTCTGCGCCGTGGCGCGTCGTGGCGGCGTGATCGACTCCGTCGATGCCAAGCGCGTCGTGGTCCGGATCAACGAAGACGAGATCATCGGTGGCGAAGCCGGTGTCGACATCTACAACCTGACCAAGTACGTGCGTTCCAACCAGAACACCTGTCAGAACCAGCGCCCGATCGTGCGCCCGGGTGACAAGGTGGCGCGGGGCGACATCCTGGCCGACGGCCCGTCCGTCGACATGGGTGACCTGGCGCTGGGCCAGAACATGCGTCTCGCGTTCATGCCGTGGAACGGCTACAACTTCGAGGACTCCATCCTCGTCTCCGAGCGCGTGGTCGAGGACGATCGTTTCACCACGATCCATATCCAGGAACTGACCTGCGTCTCCCGCGACACCAAGCTGGGGGCGGAAGAGATCACCTCGGATATCCCCAACGTCGGCGAGTCGGCGCTGGGCAAGCTGGACGAAGCTGGCGTGGTCTACATCGGCGCCGAAGTCGGCGCGGGCGACATCCTGGTCGGCAAGGTCACGCCCAAGGGCGAGACCCAGCTGACGCCGGAAGAGAAGCTGCTGCGGGCGATCTTCGGCGAGAAGGCGTCCGACGTGAAGGACACCTCGCTGCGCGCGCCCACCGGCATGCGCGGTACCGTCATCGACGTTCAGGTGTTCACCCGCGATGGCGTCGAGAAGGACTCCCGCGCGCTCTCCATCGAGCAGCAGCAGCTCGACGAGGTGCGGCGTGACCTGCAGGAGACCTATCGCATCGCCGAGGAAGCGACTTTCGAGCGTCTCCAGCGCACGCTGGACGGGCAGCCGGTCAATGGCGGTCCGAAACTCAAGAAGGGCGACGTCCTGAGCGAAGACTATCTCGACGAGCTGCCGCGTCAGCAGTGGTTTAAGCTGCGGATGCAGGACGAGACGCTCAACGAGCTGCTGGCCCAGGCCGACGAGCAGCTGGAAAATCGCCGCAAGGAGATGGACGAGCGTTTCGAGGACAAGAAGCGCAAGCTCACCCAGGGCGACGACCTCGCGCCGGGCGTGCTCAAGATCGTCAAGGTCTACCTGGCGGTGAAGCGTCGCATCCAGCCGGGCGACAAGATGGCCGGTCGCCACGGTAACAAGGGTGTCATCTCCGCGATCATGCCGATCGAGGACATGCCGTTCGACGACAACGGCCAGCCGGTCGACGTGGTGCTCAACCCGCTGGGCGTACCGTCACGCATGAACGTCGGTCAGATCCTCGAGACCCACC
>NZ_CEXLVS010000359.1:0-2991 GCF_982684285.1 Salinicola sp.
GGCACCACCAGCGTGCGTTGCCTGTAAACCGCCAGCCAGGGCGACAATGGCGAACTGACGCCTTACCGCGGTGAAACCGATATCTTCATCTATCCCGGCTATCGCTGGCGCTGCGTGGATGCCCTGGTCACCAACTTCCACCTGCCGGAGTCGACGCTGCTGATGCTGGTCTCCTCGTTTGCCGGTCATGACGCCGTCATGCGCGCCTATCAGGAAGCCGTCGCCGAGCAGTACCGCTTCTTCAGTTATGGCGATGCGATGTACCTGACCCGTCGACCGGACTGATCCGCACACGCCTTGCACGCATCCCGGTCACGAACATTGCGCACGGCTTCGGGTGCATCCCGGTAACGACATCGGGATGGCCTCGAGCGTGTTGGAACAGACAAACGCTTTTGCGCGCGGCTTCGGGCGCGTTGGAACAAACGAACGCTTTGTGCGCGCGGCTTCGGGCGCGTTGGAAGGAAGAGAGACACCATGCGAGACGAGTGCTTCATGAAATTCGAGCGACTGGGCCAGCAAGGACGTGCCCGTCGCGGACGCCTGACCTTCCCGCGCGGCACGGTGGAGACACCCGCCTTCATGCCGGTGGGCACCTACGGCACGGTCAAGGGGATGACGCCCAAGGACGTCGAGGCGATCGGCGCCGAGATCATTCTCGGCAATACCTTTCATCTGTGGCTGCGTCCCGGCACCGAAGTGATCGAAGGCCATGGCGACCTGCACGACTTTTCGCAATGGCACAAGCCGATCCTGACCGACTCCGGCGGCTTTCAGGTGTTCTCGCTCGGCGCGATGCGCAAGATCACCGAGCAGGGCGTCCATTTCCGCTCGCCGGTGGATGGCGCCAAGGTCTTCATGGGGCCGGAAGAGTCGATGGCCGTGCAGCGTTCGCTGGGCTCCGACATCGTGATGATCTTCGACGAGTGCACGCCCTACCCGGCCACCGAGGCCGAAGCGCGGAAGTCGATGGAGCTCTCGCTGCGCTGGGCCAAGCGCTCGCGCGAGGCCCACGGCGATTCGCCTTCAGCGCTGTTCGGCATCGTCCAGGGCGGCATGTACCCCGACCTGCGCAAGCGCTCGCTCGAGGGCCTGCTGGAGATCGGCTTCGACGGGCTGGCGATCGGCGGCCTGTCGGTGGGCGAACCCAAGGAAGAGATGATCGGCGTGCTGGATTACCTGCCGACCTGGATGCCGGAGGACAAGCCCCGCTACCTGATGGGCGTCGGCAAGCCCGAGGATCTGGTCGAAGGCGTGCGGCGCGGGATCGACATGTTCGATTGCGTGATGCCGACCCGCAACGCCCGCAACGGTCACCTGTTCACCGCCGACGGCACCGTCAAGATTCGTAACGCGAGCCATCGTCACGACACCGATCCGCTGGAAGCCGACTGCGACTGCTACACCTGCCAGCACTTCTCCCGCGGCTATCTCCACCACCTCGATCGCTGCGGGGAAATGCTCGGTTCGATGCTCAACACGATTCACAATCTGCGCTACTACCAGCGCCTGATGGCGGGTTTGCGCGGGGCTATCGAAGCGGGTACATTGGCCGACTTCGTAGCACAATTCTACCGGCGACGCGGACTGCCCGTGCCGCCCGGGGTCGATTGACACGATCCGAGTCGGCACGTCGATGATCTGCCGTCCATCGGTCTCACCCAAGTAACCGTCTCATTACGCGACCATTTCCTCACATAACTTTCGGAGAAACATCCATGCTGGACTTTTTCATCCCTGCGGCTCACGCCCAGGATGCGGGCGGCCCTGCCGGCGGTGGTATTGCCCAGATCATCATGCTGGTTGGCTTTGTGTTGATCTTCTACTTCCTGCTGTGGCGTCCGCAGTCCAAGCGCGCGAAGGAGCACAAGAAGCTGGTCAACAATCTGTCCAAGGGTGACGAAATCGTGATCGGCGGCGGGCTGCTCGGCCGCATCACCAACGTGACCGACGACTTCATCAGCATGGAGATCGCCGAAGGCACCGTCGTCAACGTTCAGAAGAGCGCGGTAGCCTCCGTGCTTCCCAAAGGCACGTTGAAGTCGCTGTAACTCTCCTGGCTGCCGGCCCTCCCGCCGGCAGCCGTCTCTTTCCGCGACACTCTTCGCACGACGGTCATTGCCCCGATCGTCATTGATTGAAAGGACAGGGCTTCCATGCTCAATCGTTACCCCCTGTGGAAGTATCTGCTGATACTCATCGTCTGTGTGGTTGGCGTCATCTACGCGTTACCCAATCTTTACCCACAGGATCCCGCCGTCCAGATCAGCACCACCAACGGTTCCCTGGGCAGTCAGCAGCTCGACCGTGTTACCCAGGCGCTGGCCGAGGATGACATCCAGGTCAAGTCGGCAGCGATGACAGGCAACAACACCGCCCTGATTCGGTTGAACGATGCCGAACAGCAGCTTCCCGCCCGCGATGTGGTCGACGACGTACTCGACGGCGACTACACCGTGGCGCTCAATCTGGCCGACTCCACGCCATCCTGGCTGACCAGCCTCTCCGCGGCGCCAATGAAACTCGGTCTCGACCTTCGCGGTGGGGTTCACTTCCTGCTCGAGGTCGACATGAAGGCGGCCGTCGAACAGCGTCTGGAGGCGACGGCCAGCGCGATTCGCGCCGATCTCCGCGATCAACGCATTCGCTACCGCTCCACCGACGTCGACGACAACGCGCTGCACCTGGAGTTCGCCAACGCCGAGGACCGCGATGCCGCGCGCGACCAGATCAGCCAGACATTCAACGAATTCCAGCTGGAGAATCGTGACGAGGGCCGCCGGGCCTTCCTCGACATGACGCTGACCGAGCAGTCGATCAAGGACATTCAGGATTACGCGGTCCAGCAGAACCTGACCACGATCCGCAATCGCGTCAACGAACTCGGGGTGTCCGAGCCGCTGGTACAGCGCCAGGGCCCGAGCCGTATCGCGGTCGAGCTGCCGGGCGTGCAGGACACCGCCGAGGCCAAGCGCATCGTGGGGGCGACGG